>JAIRZE010000042.1 GCA_031267375.1 Rickettsiales bacterium
CCGACAGACCGAATCATAATCCACCGGCGCGCCAAAGTGCTTTGCAATTTCGCGCGCAAGAACGGTGGCTTGGTTATATCCGCGCTTCCAAAGCCGGCGGTTTGCCAGCGGAACAGGCAACACAAGGTCAAAAGGCAAAGGGCAAAGGGCAGGGAGTTTAATTTCATCAATATGAAAATTGTTCTTGTTATAGAAATTAAGGACCTGCCCTTTGCCTTCTGCCTTTTGCCTTTCTAATTCCCCCAAGGAATTTATCATTGCGCGCGACATAATCTTTGCAAATTTCAATTGGCCGGCGTGCTTGAATTGCAGCATAACATTTCGCGAAAATTCATCGTAAACAACGGCGGCCCGCATCCAGTCCAGCTCGTTCAATCCAGCCGAACAATGCGGGCAAAGCGGCCGCGGACCAAGGTCCAAATTGCTGGGAAAAGGATAGCCGCAGACACAGCATTTCGGATCGCCGATCCAGTTGAACTTTGACCAGCAAGCGGCGCACATCTGCCCGTGTTCCAAAACGGGTTCCGAGCAAATTGGACAAGCAGGCGGAAAAAGAAAATTAGCAATTATCAATGTGCAATTAGCAACTAAATTATGCATAGACCAATTGCTCATTGCTAATTACTCATTGCTAATTGTAAAAATGCCTTTGGCATTTTTACCACGACATACTTTTATAAGTTTTTTTGCTGGTCGTATCGCCGAACATATCCTTGCGCGATTGGGTCATAGTTTCAAACTGCTCGCTGGAAATAACACGCAAGACAAAACTGTCGTCGCTGCGCGAAGCTAAGACCGGAACTATGCGGCTGTCCGCGACGCCGGTGTCGCGCAGAACCTGCTCTACTATGGCAAGGCGGCGCGCGGCCAATTTCCGCCCGTCAAAAGAACGCGTGGCGCTTTCCGGAATGGAAACCTGAATCGCGCGCTTTGGATTGGAAACGACTATGCTTGCGTATTCGGAAAGCAGATTGTAATTGTCCCGCGATAATGCGGAATCATCGCCGCGAAATCCGATTTTAATTTCCAAAGGACGCACGCCGCCAGATTCTGACAAATCGCGCGAAGAATCAAACCCGACGGTGCCGGAATCAAAGTCGCTGGCGACATCAAAACGGTCGTCTATCTGATAAGTTGACAAGTGCTTGTTTTCCGAAAGATACGCCTTTTTGAAAGCTTTTTTCAATTCGCCAGGCGATAGTTTTTTCAAATCGCTTTCAAATTGCGATTTTTTTTCAACGGTCTTTTCGCCTGCTTTGTCCGCGGCGCGGGCGGCGGATACATATTCAACAGGCTCTGGCGCGGCCGGCACAACAACGCGGCGAACAGCGATTTCATTTGTCGCCAGCTTTTGTTCAGCGGCGGCCATTTGCGGCGCGGCGACCTCTGCTTCTGCGCGCGGTATCACGCGGTTATTTGTAATCCAAGACGGTTTTTGTGTTTCAGCGGCATCAGCAACCCGGCGCTGAGTCGCGATCAACTTTGCAATTTCGTCATCCAGGGACAAGTCGCGCTCCAATGGGGCGACGGCAACCATATCTAAACTTTCTTCTGCCAGCGGGGCCCAATCGCGCGGCGACAAAGCGACAACGGGTTCTGCCAAGCGCGGCGGCTTTGAATTTTTTGCGGAATTATTATTGGCCCAAAGGTCATCAGAAGGGCGACGCGGAGTTAATATATCAACGGGCTGGTGATTCTGATTTGCCGCAGCGCGTGCAACAACGACGGGCGCCTTGGCCGGGGCTTGTTTTTCTGAAACAGGGGCAATGGCGGGGGCGGTATTAGCGGCGGTTGGGACACCGAAAGCGGCGCGGGCGGACACGCCGGCGGCAGCGACATTAACAACGGGCAGTCGGGCGTCGGCAAAAGCGACCCCGGAAAACCCTGCGGAAAACAGCGCGAAAAACGGCATAATTTTGAATTTTGCCAGCATAGAATCCTTCCCTTCTGAACTATGATAGAACAAATAGCGAATCGGTGGCAAGCAAAAAATCGCAAAGCGATTTTTTAGTTAATAGTGAAAAAAGTGAATAGTGAATAGTTTTATAATCAGAATAAAACCAAAACGATTTACGAAGTAAATCGTCATCCCTTTGAGGCTCGGGATCCACTGCGCCGCAGACCTTAATTTTCGCGCCAGCGAAAACCTGTGCGACAGGGCGCTTATGCGTTTGTCATCCCGGCGCAGGCCGGGACAAGGCGCAGCGGATACCGGCCTTCGCCGGTATGACGCCCCGTTGGGGCGTTTAGGAAAAGCGCTTAAAAAGATACATCACTTACACTTGCGCCAAATTATTTTTGTTATACTGTAATAATGTATCATTACAGTATAACGATTATCTTAAAAATTTGTAGTAAATATAAATAGTTAATTTTTGTACTATTCCGCAGTCTAGACTACGGAATCTAGAATACGGATTTAACAACTATTCACTAAAAATCTGAATTTTGCATTAGCGGCGAAATTATTGCTGCCGCTGCAATAATTGATAGATTGAATCTGTTCTGTTGATTGCGGAATACTGTCCGTCAATCATATCTGGAAAATCTTTTGCAAAATTTGCAAAGCGCGTTTTGAACTTTTTGTTATCTTTTATTTTTGAAAAGCCTGGGATTATTTTTTCAAACTCTCGCGCGCCAGCCAAATCATAGAAATTTACGCCATCAAAATCAAACGCCGCGCGCATAGCGGATTCAAAAGAATTCATCTTTGCGGATTTTTCGGCAACGAATAAAAGATAATCGCGATAAGCACTTTGCATTCTGTGCGCTATCAAAAGCGGCATAGTCTGCGAATACAGCGGCACATTGTCGCGATCCGTGAATCCGACCAATGCAAACTGCATCATTTTTATTGCTTCGTCTTTTGTTATTTTGTTTTGTATTTTGCCTTTGGACAGATAATCCGCGTATTTTTGATAAGTCTCGCTGACATAAACCGTCTCTGTTATTTTTGATCCGGCAGGGCTCAGGCCGCTGATTTCGTATTTTTTTGACGCAAAGGCAATTTTAACGGATTTTGTTTTCAAATAAATATCGCGGCAAAATAACAATTCCGCACAGCGCGCGGAAATTTCATCAAAAAACATAAAGTCCATAATTTGCCTGGAATTCAGCCCGGCCAGCGATATCTTCGCGTTTTTCAGGTGCCGCGATTCGTGCAGATATGTCCAGATAATTTCGGAATTTACGCGCGCGATATCGTCTTTCAAAATTTTGGGCGGATTTGTCATTTCCGGCGCGATTTTGAAAACAGTTATCGTTATCTGGCCGGACTTGGCATTATAAAAATCGTGATTTTTTCCGGCAATTTCCGAATAATCCCTGACCAAGACAGTTTTTACAATAACAGATGAATCGCGTTCCAGAATTTGGGAAATAAAATCATCCACCAAAACCGCGCCGTCGCTTTCTATAAAATCTGTAAGCAGCGCGCGGCCGCCTTGCATAATTTCCGTCCGCGGCAAATTGGCAAAATCAGATTCCTGGGCGCCGGATTCATACGGCATCAAACTCAGCGCGGATAATCCCAGAATGAATAAATTTTTCTTATGAAACATAATTGAAACTTCCCGTAGAATCTGAACCAGTGGACGGGCAATAGCATTCGCAGGTGCAGGCGGACAAAGACGAACAAATGGCGCTGACGCTGGACCCTGGCGCGCAGTTATTATTAGTCGTGCAATTTGCAGGGCAAGCGGTGGCGCAATAGCATTTATCGCCGCAGCTTCTCATCTTTGCGCCACCGGGAGAATGGAAATCATCAAGAGTACCACCATCAGCATCGCAAAATCCGCCCATACTTGAACCGGACGGCCAGCAGGCAACATAAGTAGAACCTTTTTGTGCATAACAGTCCAAACCTTCCGCACCGCCGCCATTCAGCTCATCGCATACGGACTGCGCGGCAAGCAATGCGTCCGGCAATGCGATAAAAAATATTGCGAAGATAAAATAAAGTCTTTTCAAACCAGCCCTACTTGCGCAAAGAAAAACCACCAAGAAAATGGTGGTCAGGGGGTTCAAAAATCATAGTTAAAGATGATCCCGCGGTCTTTGTCCGGCAGTGCAAAGCACAGGCCAGACTTTTTTTATAACCAACGGCCCCCCGACCTTGCGGGGGCTGCAAAATAAAAAGAGGACGCTATGCGTCCGCGATATTTTATTCTGCACGGATGCAGTGTGATTTTTGACACACAGTTTAACTATGGGATTTTGAAGTCCCTGAACCACATCCCTGTGATTCAAAGCGAAGTATATTCAATATCGCCAGAAATGTAAAGAGGAAAATTAGTGAATAGATAATATTATCTATAAAAGCTCAGAGCAAGTTCCCCTCCTGTGGAGGGGAACTTTCACCGAGTTTTATTCCACCAATTGCTAATTGATAATTGCTAACTGCTAATTAAAAATGCCGCTTGCGCGGCATTGTTATTTACATTCTATCGGATCGCCGTCGTTCAGGATCAGCATCCAATCGGCGCCTTTGTTCCAAAGCACCAGCTCTGTATCGTTCAAGGCCCCCACATAACGCGCGCCCGATGCGGCTACCGCCTGTTTCAACTGGACCGCGTCGCCATTTATTGTCGCATTCAAATCATCGCCGACGATCGCATAGGATATTTGATAATCCCCGCACTGGATTTTTTCGTCCGATTTAGAGCATCCGGCAATAACGGTTAAAGAAACAAGAACAGCCATAAAAGATAATTTGCGCATAATGAATTCCTTTGTTTTAGTTAAGGCAATTATACCACAAATTTTTTCTTTTTTATTTTTTTTATTTTAATATGTTTTATGTTTTTCTGGATTTTTCTATGACGGCATTACGCTCGGTATAAATTCCCCTCCTTGGAGGGGTGGCGCCGCAGGCGCCGGGGTGGGTTTTCTCATTAGAGCACCCACCCCGGCCACTCCGTGGCCACCCCTCCAAGGAGGGGAATTTAGACCGAGCTTACTAAAACACTCCGCCGACGACGGCCGCGGCGTTGCCGCCGGAATTATAATTCGTATGCGGCGCCGGATTTGGTTTTTGCCCTTCCTTGAAATACTCTGTAATAATGGTCCCTGACGGATCGTCGCCCGCCGCCGCGCCGCTGCGCCGATTAACGGAAACCCCGCTCAGTCCATCCGGCATAGCAAAAGGCTGATTTTTTTGCCCCGCCAACGCGACCGTCATAAAGTCCGCAAAGACAGACGCCGCCATATGGCTGCCCGCGCCGGGCCCCAAAGACTTTGGCGTGTCGTATCCCAAATAAACGCCGGCTATCAGATTCTTGGAAAAACCGACAAACCAGACATCTTTCACATCATTCGTAGTTCCTGTTTTTCCGGCAATGGTGTGTCCCGGAACGCGAGCCTGCTTTCCGGTTCCGCGCTCTACCGCGCCTTGCAGAATGCTGACAAGCTGATAAAGACTCTGCGGATCAGACAAAGGCTCTTTCGTATCTTCTTTTACCGGCGGCTGTAAATCCGCAGACCATTCAACAAAATTTCCGCTCTCCGCTCTTTGCTCTCCACTCTTTACTTTCCCATACCTGTCTTCTACATAGTCCACCAGCTTGGATTCTATCCTGTGTCCGCCGTTGATAAATGCAGAATAGCCCAGGACTAATTTTTCCAGAGTGGTTTCGCCGCTGCCCAATGCCAGCGATAAATTAACCGTCCGCAAATCCGGCGGATAAACGCCGAACCGCTGCGCGGATGCCACTGCGTCGCGCACGCCCAACTTTTCCACCAGGCGCACCGTTGGAACATTGCGGCTGGTTTCCAAAGACAAACGCAGCGGCACATCGCCCAGGAATTTCTTGTCGTAATTTTCCGGCTTCCATAACGAATCGTCTTCTTTCCAGCCGACAATCGGTGCATCCAATAACAAAGTTTCCGGCGACCAGCCGCGTTCCAAAGCCGCCAAATAAACAAATGGTTTTATAGTAGATCCTATCTGGCGATACCCTTGCGTGGCGCGGTTAAAGCTGCTGGCGGCGAAAGAGTATCCGCCGGACATAGCGACAATGCGGCCCGTATGCGGATTCATCGCAATCAGCGCGCCCTGCAATTTTTCCGACCGCCCGTTGTTGTACGCGTCCAAAGCTTTTTTCAAGGCAGCTGTCGCGGCGCGCTGATATTCCGGAACTATGGTTGTTTTGATGTAAAGGCCGCCGTTGTATAATTCTTCGCGCCCGATTTTTTCCAGTAATTGACGACGCACATCTTCGGCGAAATATTGAAACGCGTCTTCCATTTGGGCTGAAAAACCGCTGTTGATATTCAAAGGCTCGGCCGCTGCGACCGCCGCCTGGTCTTTTGTTATAAACTTTTCCGCAACCATTCTGCGCAGGACATAGTTCCGGCGATCCACCGCGCGGGCGCGATCATTCGGCGCCTTTGGCAGGGACGCCAAGAACGCGCATTCCGCCAGGTTCAGATCTTTGACCGGTTTGTTGAAATACATCAGGCTGGCGCTGCCGACGCCGTACGCGCGCGCGCCCAGGAAGATTTGATTCAAATACAAAGTCATTATATGCTGCTTGGAAAAAGCGCGTTCCAGCTTCATAGCCAGAATAGCTTCCCTTATCTTTCGCGACATAGTCCGATCGCTGGATAAAAAGAAATTCTTCGCAACCTGCTGGGTAATAGTGGAAGCGCCGCCAAATCGCGCGCCGCCGCCCAAAGCGTGAATTATGTTCCCGCCGCCCGCGCGGATTACGCCGATAAAATCAATACCCGGATGATGCCAGAAATTTTGATCTTCGGCGGCGATAAATGCATTGACCAGTTGCGGCGGCATATCGGCAAAGTCTATGAAAACGCGGCGCTCTTCGGCATATTCTATCAATAAAGATCCGTCGGAAGCATAAAGGCGGGTGGCGACGGGCGGCGCGTATGTCGCCAGTTTTCTGTAATCTGGCAAATCGTTTCCATAAAGCAGAACCAGCACGGCCAATGCGGCGATGCCGGCGGTAAAACACCAGAACAAAGCGGCGGCGGCAACCCGCAAGATTTTTTTGATTTTTTCTTTCATTTTGATGTCGCAGCTTTTATTTTTCCGTCCGGCATTTGCTTTACCAGAACCCCGTTTATCGCATAAACGACAGGCACGCCGGCTTTGCGTGCTTTTTCCTGGGCCCGCCTTGCGCCGCGATTTGCCAGTTTTGTTATTTTCAAATCTAATTTATCCATTTTTAAGACCTTTGAATTTGCCAAAAACATCATCATTAAATATTTCTATATTATAACAACGCCGTGCGAAAAAGTCAAAAAATCCATATTTATGTGCCGATTTACGCAGGCGATACGATAAACGGGATAACGGCGACAGAAAATGCAATGTTTGATATGGTCAGCAATACGGTATTTTATAATTTGGCGAATTAAATAAAAAAAATGTGGGACTAAGACTCCGCTATGCAGCAGTGCCTCGCCCACATATAAGCAAAAAAGAGCACGCGTCCGCCATCCGGCAGTGCCCCTTGCTCTTTGTTGTTTTGATATTAGCACTTTTATTTAGACAAGTCAAGAACATTCAGGCTTTTTGTTATTATTATAAGTCTGCGTACTTTATTTTTCCGCATAGAAAATTCTCGTTTAATTTTTAATATTACAATATATTCATCAATACGGGTATGCCGCAAATCAAAAATAATATTTTCTGACTGAGCAGACGCTTTTTTATACAGTTTTTCAATTGTTTGTTTACTTTTCCCGCAAGGTGATTTTATTTCCCAAATAACTCCGTCCATTTGTATGTCAGGACTTTTCAACCCTTTAATACTACTTGGTTCAACAAATTCAACATCTTTGCCAAGACCGGCAAAGAAATTTGCAGTTTCCATTTCATATTTTTCCGGAAACACTCCATAGGGAATAATGATTTTTCCGTATTTTCTCATACGGCGGATTATACAGGATTTTTTGCCAAATTACAAATGCATTAAAAAATCCGCTTTCGCGGATTTTATTGTTTGCCGTTTGATGCAATCAGCTCTGATTCCATAGTCAATTCACCGCCGGCCTCTGCCACTAATAACTCTCCCGCGCAGATTTCCGCATAGTCCAGCGGATCGCTGACATACCTGTCAAACTTTCCACTTGCAACCCAGGCCAAATCCAATGCCGGACAGCCCGTGACGCGCACTGCGTGCGCAGAGAGCGAAGAGCTAAAAGCGGAGAGCGGAGTTCCCAATCCAACCGTCATTTCCGCTGGGTTTGCGATTTTTGAAACGCTTATCCTGTTTGAATGAAATGCCGAAAATACATAGGCTCCGTTGCCCGCTTCGGCATAATACAACCGTTCGTCTATCGGGGAATAAATCAGCGCGATTTTCGTTTCGTCATTTATCCGCAATGCCAATGAAATAGCAAAATGCGGATTTCCGCGAACAAAGTTCGCCGCACCGGATAAAGCCAGAACAAATTCTGAAATCCCGTCGCCGATTTGCGAAGCATTCGGCGTCAGCAGTCCCGCCGCCGGACGCACCAGCATCAGGTCGGACAAAATAGCTTCTTCTATTCTGGAAGCGGCCTTTGCCACAAAATCCCGCGCGCCGGACAAAGATTGCTGCAAGTTTTCAACTTCGCCGAAATCGCGGCGCAAGCCGGATCCGGTCCGCTGCAAAGCCGCGAACATTTTGTTCAGCTCTGTTGAACCCTTTATCAATTCAAGATTTGGCGATTCTTTCTGCATTTCAGCCCATAGCCCATAGCCCATAGCCCATAGCCGTCAGTCAACAGGCTATGGGCTGACGACTGATGGCTTAAAACTTGAACCCGTCAAATTTTTTCTTAAAGTCCGCGGCACGCTGGCCCTTGTCCACGGTATTCTTTTGACCCGTCCAAGCGATATGATTCAGGTTGTCCGTTGACAAGACCAAGTCTTTTTTCACAGACGAATACATTTTCACGGTATTTCCGTCAGTCATCTTGACATTGATTTCGTGATATTCCGGATGAATATTTTTTTTCATAGCTTTACCTTTTTTAGCCCGCAGATTATACAAATAAAATCCCATAAATCAAGAAAAAACTCGGTGGCAATTCCCCTTCGCTGGCGAAGGGGTGCCCCCGCAGGGGGCGGGGTAGTGGTTATAAACAATTTTATTGTCCACTACCCCGTCATCCGTCTCCGCCCTGCGGGCTCCGCCGAGATGCCACCCCTTCGCCAGCGAAGGGGAATTTAGACCGAGTTTAATAACCCCTAATACCCGCCGATACAGCCCAAATATGCATTTCCGGTGGATTCAAGAACCTGAATGAATTTATTTTGATTTTTGCCGGAAAACAGCGCCAGTATGCTGCCGCTGTCGGTCGCCAACATATCCGCGACCGTCGCGACTTGCGACGACATTTTCTTGAAAAAGCCGCTGGTCGGATATATCTCCGCCGCCAGCAGCATTTCTGATTTTTGGGCCGCGCCCGCGCTTTTTCCCCGAATCTCCATCAATTGACATTCCGTGGAAACTATTATTTTCTTTGAAATTTCCGCCTGGGAACCCAATAATTCGCCCCACCAGCCCGTAGATTCGCAAAATACCGGATAATAAAGCACCGCATTTGGATTTTTTGCAAAAACATCCGCAATATCCAGATCGCGGCTGATAATTTCAGGCATAGCGCCGCGCGCCCCGGAAATAATCTTGCGCGCCATTTGATAATCGCCGTCGTTGGCGGATTTGCGCGGCCAGTACAGAATCGGAAAAGACTCGTTTTCAAACTTCATTGCTGATGATTATATCATATCCGGCGGCGATAAAAAAGGCCCCTGCGTGAAATAAATCCCTTGACGAATCATTTATTTGCTTTTTTCGTACGCTTTCCGGACGCCTTTGTACCATTTCGTCATATTTCCCCAGGTGGTTTTTAATAACTTTTCAGCTTCCTTATAAAACTTATCAGAGACCACCAAGTTCTTGGTAAACAAGGTTTCTATCAATGCCGGAATGCTGGTCATAAACATAGCAATAAACAGCCCCAGCAGAATAATCGTAATCAGGCTGTCGTTGTTCATTTTCAGCCCTTCCATTAAAATCATAGCGTCGTTTTGCTGCATTGCCGTCTGCAAGGCCGACGCCCCCTGCCATTTGCCGAACATAGCGTTCAGGAACATTACTGAAAAAGACACAAACACCCCGACCAGCGCGATTCCGACAGTATTTTTTATAACATCGTCTATTATGCTTTTCAGATTCCTGCCCCCTTGGGGAAAGATTTTCCAGCCTGTAAACAGCCAGGCTAATAACATCAGCGGCAGCATAATCAGGTCTATGGATAAATTGATAAATATTTCCAGAAAATACAGCGGGATTGGCAAAAGGGCGGCAAAGAACAAGGCCAGAATCAGTAAACCCGTGAAAAAGTACGGCACATTGGGAAATATCGGAACCAATCCAGCAATCTTATGCATATAATTACTGTTAAAGGACATATTCATCATAGTCCAGCCCGCGGTCATACCAATCGCGGTCATTTGGTGAACATTCGCAAGCTCGCACGCCAGGTTATGCCGCAAATTCGGGGAATAAGCGCCGCTTGCGCCTGCGGCTGTTTCTACGGACGCCGGATCCGCGATCGCGGTCGCGATCAGGCATTCCGCAAATTTATTATCGTCTGTTATCGCGTGATTTATGGTCAGACCGACATTGAATACGGGCTCTATAACCACATTGGTCAATAATCGCGGCAAGGGGAATGCAAGAAGTGCGACTATAAAGCCCAGTTTTATTATATGGGTGCCGAATTGACCGGCAATAGACCAGGGCTGATCCTGGAACTTGTCATCTGTCTTTGCGCCGATATACCCGGCAAGTAAGCGCCAGGCAAACCATACGGCGGTCAGTGATATTGCTATCGGAATTGCGACTTGGCCGATTGCGGAATAAGCGCGTGGCAATAATCCGGACATAGCGGACATAATATCGCCGAACATATTGCAAGACCAGCAGGTGGAAAAAAACGACATTGCATCGGCCATATCCACGGGCGACATAGAGCGGTAAATGGAAAAACCGGCGATAACGCCGACGCCGGCGATTGCGCCGATGACCAGGGGCGCGACGGCGCCGGCCCCAAAAGGCAGAAAGGACAAGAAAACGATTAAAAATTTTTTAAGCCTGCTCACAAAGCGAATTATAGCATAAATTCAAATTGCAGACAATTGCCTATCATTCGGAATAATGGCAGTTGCTATTAAACTGATAGCTACCTGTCGTATCATAAAAATTTGTGCCGACTGGCGCATAACATTGCGTGATTTGATTACTTCCGTCAATGGCAGAGCCCCGGACATCATTACCCCCTGCATTTTTTCCGGCAACCGGACAGGCCGTGCACTCATCGCGATCTTCCAAATGATCACATACGCTGGCGCACGCGACGCTGCAAGCGTTTTCCCCGTCGTTGCAGTCCAGGCCGTTAAAGAATGCAACATAACAATCGGCTTCGCAGTTGTAATAAGCCGAACCGCCCAATCCTGCACAATTTGCAGATACGCAAGCGGGAATGCTGTCGCGGCACAAATCACCGTTTACCAAGCATTGCTCTTCGCAGGGTATCATTTGATTGTTTATGCAATTTTCCATTTCTGACGGCGGAAAGCTGATATGTTTCATATACGCGCTGGTTCCGCAAGTCGCGGGCTGGACGCACGGATTGGAATAACTGGGCGACTGGGCCGGATTTTGCGGGCTGTATCCAGCCTCGCAAGAATAAGTCGTGGGATTGCAAGGCGGCGGCACCCCCTTGGCAGAAAGATTAGAGGTGCATTCCGGATGATTAATTCTATATTCCGAACACACTATCATTCCGGTGCCGGTCCCGGTACAACTTTTGCTGCAAGAACCGCATTTGACAGCCGTCGCGCTGACCCCTGATGTCGTCGTATTTATGCAGCACCAGCCGGTTGCCCCGCCGAAATTTATCGCACCATAAGAGCCCGAACCGGCGGACGGAAAATAAGCCCCCGGACAATTGGAACAGGATACATTCCCGGTCAAACTTCCGCAATTTGCCGATGATCTGCCGCAATATCCGTCTTCAAACACGGCGCGCGCCGGTCCTATACCGATCAGGAATGCTGCGAACAAAGCGAAAATAAAAATGCGTCCTAAACGCCCCGCAGGGGCGTCATACCGACGCAGGTCGGTATTGACGAACACTTCGTATTCGTTTTGATTAAGAGTCTTTTGGGCCTTATCTCTCATAGTCTGTCATCAGTATTGTTTTGGTTTGCGGCAAAGCAATCAGCCGGTCGTTTATAAAATTGATCTCCTGCGACTGCTCTTTTTCCAGCAGAATGATTTGCTGTTTCATTTCTTTGGATTCTGCGATTTCATTTATTTTCTCTAATAATTTCTGGCGCAGCTGCGGGCTTAAAATGTCCAGCAGACAGCCGACTTTTTTAGCGAGATACAATCTGTGGCGTAAATACTGTTCCCAATCCGGCAGTGAATCCAAATTGACGTTTGCTTTTATCTTTATCGCGATTTCGCGAACGCGCTGGGAAATATACGCCGGGAAATTATCTTTGACATAACCGGTCTTGTGCGCGTCCAGCCAAGCCATTGCGGATTTCGCAATCGCATCACCCTTTGCGCCGTCAATATCGCCGCCGCGATCCGGATTTTCGCCCATATAATTTACAAAATCCGCGTGATCGCCCCATTTTTTTGAAAATTTTTTGTCGCTGGTCAGTTTTGAAATATCTTCTATCGGGCGAAACCTGGTCCTGGAAAGAAAGTTCTGTCCAAAGGCGTTCAACGCGTAATGATAATAAGAATTTGGAAACACTTGGTCCAAAGTGCCGCCAGCATTATAAGCGGCGATTACGCCGGCCAAGACCGTCATTTCCGACACCAATTCATCCAGAACGGCGGATTTGATTATTTCGCTGAAATTCATACGACCGAAACTGTCATCCAGATAATCCGCGGCGTGGCAAAGCTCGTGCAGGCAGGCGAACGGCGCCTGGGCGTTTATTTGTTTGACCGTTATGCGATTGCGCTCCCAAATTGCATCCTGTAAAAGATGATCGCTTGTGCCGGCAATATTATCCGCGGCCGTATATGATTTTTGATTTCCCGCTTCATCCAAATAATATTGAAAAATGGTGATCAGATTCAAGTATTCGTCAAATTCGCCCATTACAAAACCGTTTGCCGCGATAACATTATGCGCATCCTGGCCCGCCGGGATTTTTATGCGCTGCACATTTATTATGGTCGGGCGGGCCCTGGCTTGCATTACATACTTTGATAATTTAGGCATAGAAAGTTTGTATATGGAATCGGCATTTATTTTTTCAGGCGAGGCGATATGTTTTATAAATTTTTCAGAGTCCAATAACAAGTCGGGATTTTCAAAAATATAATCCAAAGCGTCCCGCGCGGCATTTGGCTTTTGGGTTGTGTGATTTTCTGACAGTTCTATTTTTTTTATATCGCCTGCGGCAAAAATGGAATCTGCGACAGCTGTGGATGCTGGCGCAGCGGCGTTTTTTGCCGCCGCCAGCCCAATAATCCCCGAAAGAAATAAACCCGCTTTCATATTTCCCTATTTTCTTATACATCCGTCCGCGCGTTGCGCGGCCGAGATAACAAAATCACACGCGATTAAAATCGCTGGATTTTGTAAAAAGAAACCGCCAAGGAATTGGCGGTCAGGGAGTTAGAAAAATCATATATGAAAATGACCCCGTCAGTCTTTGTCCGCCTTTGCAGGCGCGACTGTTTTATAACTGACGGCTCCCCGACCTTTTATCGGGGTTGCATAAAAAAAGACGCATCCGCGTCGTCTGTTATGCGGATTCAATGCGCGGATTTGCGCATAGTTCATATAAAGGATTTTCTAAGTCCTTGAACACACATCCCTGTGGATTCGCTTTGAATTATAATAAAAACACATTGATTATGTAAAGTAAAAAATTTATATCTAACGCTCTGTTAAACAATTTGTATCTTTTTTTAACAAGGCGAAGCCTTGTCATTCCCGCGCAGGCGGGAATAGGGCCATAAAATTAAAAAACATTATAATTTATTTAGCCCTATTGCGGCCCAAGGCCGCAATGACAAATTTTCTTTCAGAAAATTTGAAAAAAGATACATATTGTTTAATAGAGTAATATATAAATTTATATATTAAAATAAATTTATACATTAATTAAATAAATTAATTTATTTAACTTATTGAACAGATTTTGAACTTGAACAGATTTCAATATTGAATCTATCTCATAGATATTCATATTTATATTGGTCATTCACTGGTTATTCATTGATTATTTATTGGTCATTTATTGGTAATTCTATTTGTAATTATATTGGTTATATACTGATTTACATATTGATTTTTATTAAATCATAGTCTAGACTCCGGACTATGGAATCCAGACTACGGAGTCTAGACTTCATATTCAACATCAATGCTGATATTGATGTTGAATAACAATATTAAAAGGATTAATTATGGCAAAAGTTGCAAATATAAGGGGAATCGGCGATTATCTGCGGACAAAATGGCTTGAACCTTTCGGACTTTCTTATAATGAACTGGCAAAAGCTATCGGGGTTCAGCCTAATCGTATAAATGATATTGCTAATGGCAATCGCGGAATCACTATGGACACGGATTTGCGGCTATGCAAATATTTTGGAATTGCGGACGGTTCTTTTCTTCGGGTTCAGGAACAAATAGAACGAGCCGCCGTGAAACAAGCGCTTGCCAACAAATTAAATAAAATAACCAGCATAAAGAAATCTAAAAACTGACAGCCTTTTTTATGGTATAATTAAAGACAATGAGAATGCTTTTTCGCCTTTTGTCTTTTGCGCTCTGCCTGTTGCCAATTCCCGCAATGGCCGATTGGGCCATTGTTGACGCTTTGGATTTATCCCCTTTTGTGCCGCTGATTCTGGACGCTTTGATGACGGTCGCACAGGGCGGATATGAATTTTTCGTAGGGCGCGGCGACGGCATTATTTATATTTTGGTTTGGGGCTGGCTGGCGGTTTATATGGGGCTCTATCTGATAAAAATGTATTTTCCGACGACTTGGCTGGGCTTTTTCGGATTCTCCGGCGGCGGCGAGATGTGGCAGCCGGGCGGCATTTCCGGATTCAAAATCGGCGAAAATTTATTAAAGCCCGCTCTGCGCGCGATCATCGCCGCGGGATTACTTTTACAGGTAAAGCCCGCGTATATAACCGATTGGCTGGTGGATCCGTTTTTGCGCTTTGGCTCGCTGTATACCAGCAGCATAACGGAAAGCATTCCCGGAAACACTGCGGCGGCAAAACAAATCTGTCCGCCGGACCTGGATGAAAAGTCCGGCTGGATTTCCACGGAAAGCTGTGAATTTATTGCTCAGCCGATCGCTGACATAACCCACGCGAATAATCAGATTATAAAGCAAGGCCTGGTCTTTATAACAAAAGGACTTTCCGGATTGATGACGCCGATTCCGCGCGGCGGGGCGGATTTTTTGAATATAGTCAGCGGGATTTTGCTGGTCTTTGCATTTGTGGCGTCAAATTTCTTTATGGGCCTGCTGATTATTCAGGGCATTTTCAACTTCGGTATGAGCTTGATTTTGTACCCGTTCTATGTCCTGACCTGGGTCGCGACAAAGTCCGACAAGTGGCTGGATCCGTGGCCGCCGTTTGACGGGATTATAACGGCTTTGAAAGAGTTGGTCATAACAATGATAGCCTGCGCTTTTATACTGGTCGTCAATATAGCGATAGTCCGATCTTTGTTTCAATGGAACGGCTCGGTGTTTGTAGGGGACTTTGCAGCGGACAAGGCAATGGGATTCGGCCAGCATTCAATCTTGTGGCTGTCCGCGATATTGACATTCTTTTTGATGCAGAAAATCTTTGAATTGACCAAGGCAAAGATTACAGAATACAGCCAGAACAAGAATATAACCAACCTGCATAGCAGCGCGACCAAGGACGCGAAATCGCTGTGGGGCAACCTGACGGGCTTTGGCAAAAAAGCCGGAACGGCAATGGGCTGGATAAAAGGGAAAAAGTAATCAGTGATCAGTGATCACTGATCACTGATTACTGATTACTGATCACTGATCACTGATTACTAAAATGAATGCTATTACAAATAATCTTATAGACACAACTGTGCAGTGCTGGGGCTGCCCTGTCTTTGACCGCCTGTTTCAGGTAATCAGTTCGGCCGCCGCCGCCGTTTACCGTCAATTTTCATTAATGTGCATTTTGATTTTCTGCGTCATATTGGCTTTTTATATATTGCACGCGGTATGGAAAAATATTCGCGGCGGCTTAAAAGATTATATGTATGAAAAATCAATAAAGCCGGTTTTGATTAATTCGCTGTTTGTGTTCGCGCTTTTGGGATTGGGGACCGCCCTGCCGCGGTTTATAACCACGATCACTTTTGAGCCTGTGGCGGATATGACCTTGGTATATACCCAGTCAATGCTGAAAATAGATACCGCGACTGTTGAAGAAAAAGTAGTCTATCAGCCACAGGCTATTGACGAAGAGTCCGGCTTTTACCGGCCGCAGCTGCGCGACAAAATCATTATGCTGATGAAGACGACAATAACTCAGTTTCAATCTTATATGAAGCTGGGCTTTGCGGTTATGGATAACGCTTTTTCGTGGGGGGCGCTGACCGGCATCGGAATGCTGATAAAGCATATAATGATGTTTGCATTGGGGCTGTATCTGGTCTTTGGATTTTTCAAATTATTTATCCGGTTCTGCTTTTACTTTGCGGATGTTATCGTGGCGATGACATTTTTCGCGTTTATGTTTCCGCTGTCCGTCGTTATGTTCGCGTTTTCCGAGTCCGAGGCGGCCGGCTGGGTAAAAGACTTTGGCAAGAAATTCGGCGCCGGGCAATTCAAGAATGTGATAAACGCGATCATTGCTCTGGCGGCCTGCGTTTTGACTTATACGGTAATAATGGTGATCATAGCAAAGTTCTTTTCCGCGCCCGGAACCAGCGCAGCGGATCTGATGGGAATGATAACCAGCGGCCATATTTACGCGTCTGACCTTTCCGATGATAATCTGGAAAGCCTGACCCTGGCGGGCAGCATAATACTGGTATACCTTGTCAATTTCCTGGCGGGCCAGGTGCCGGAAATCACAAAGAAAGTCCTGGCGGCGTTCAGCGTTTCTGAAAAGCACGACATTGCTGACGGCCTGGCGGATGATGTTATGAAAGTTGGGGAAAATATGTTTAACATAACAAAAAAAGTCGTCGGAATCGCAACCGGCGCCAAACCGGAAGAAAAAAAGGAAGAGAAAAAAAGTTAGCAATTATCAATGAGCAATTAGCAATTAATTGCTCATTGATAATTGCTAATTGCTAATTGAAAATGTGGAAAATACTGATACCTTATATCATCAAGATAGTAATGGGCGGAATCGCCCTGGGTGTCGGCATTTGGTATTTGACGAACAGTATCGGCGGCGGCAGCATAACCTATACTTCGCTGGATAATTTTCTGGGCGCGGTCGGCGTTCAAAACGGCGACATAGCGACCGCAAACGGATGCTTTCTTTGCGGGTATGTGGAAAAGCTGTTCGGGGTCATCGGCACCGCGGCGGAAAGTTTTTGGATTGCTATGCTGGATAATTTATGGATTCTGCTGGCGATCGGATTCGGGGTGTTTTTGTTTATCACAACCGCGCAGTATTTTTATGACGCATCAAAAAAGAATGCGACGCTGGATGACAGCGAAAAGAAATTGGAACTGAAACCCTGGTTTGACAAGGTATGGAAGCAAGGCGCGCGCGTTATGATGGTCGGCGCGTTTCTGGGCGCGATTGGTTTTGGAGGTACAACGGTATTAAAGACGGTTGCGAATATAACGATAACGCCGGTTATGTTCGCGGGCGCGGAATTGTCTATGGCGGCGACTGGAATTTCTGACAGCGCGCAATGCGGAACCACACAGTTGCAGGAAACAGGAAACGATGTTTTGAATCCTGTTATGCGGCCGTTTATGTGCGTTATGGGGAATCTGAATTCCGTAATGCTGGCGGGGGCATCCGGCGGATTCGCATTAATGAATTATTCTTGGATGGGAATGGGCGGCGGAATGTTTACCTGGGTGGCGGGATTGGCGCTGGTCATAATGTTCCTGATAATCGGGTTCGGATTGTTTTTTGAAGTCCTGTCCGTGGTGTTTCAGTTGGTGTTTGTGATAATATTTTTGCCGATTATAATCGCATTCGGGGCCTTTGAAGGAACTTGGAAACTGGCTGGCGGGATAGTATCAAACTCTATAAATATATTATGCAAGGCAGCGATCAGCATAGTCCGGATAACATTAAAAATCCTGATTGTCTATGCGACGGTTTCCTTTGCCGCGGACGAATATTTTCCGGGCCCGAACGACGGATATAACGCGATATTGCCCGCGGGCATTGTTGGCAATGGACAAATGGACAAATGGACAAAAGGACAGACAGCAGATAATCAAACTCTGTCTGTTATGGCTGTATTTTCAAAATGCGAAAAGATAGCGATTGCTGGCGGCGAAATGGATAAAGATAAATTCAAGAATTGCTTTACGGCAAGCAAGACGGAAGTGGAAAGAAAATACCCTGGCGCATTTGACTTTATGAAAAACGGCTGGGAATTTCTGATGCTGATGTCCGGATTGTTCTTTTTGTATTACTATGCGGTATCGCCAAAGATAGACGAGCTTTTGGGAAAATCCGGCAAAGAGAAGTTTGACTTTGGCGGCTGGATGAAAGATGTGGGCAAAAGCGTTTACAATATTCCTGGCAAAATCGGCGACATTTTTATAAAGGCAAAAGGCGCAAAGAAATGAACAATGAACAGTGAACAATGAACAGTGTAAAACTTAAAATCTTTGTGAAAAAAATCAGCAGATTATTTATCTGCCCATTGTTCATTGTTCATTGTTCATTGTTCATTGCACCGGCGTTTGCCGAAACGCCCAGCCTTTGGGAAAATCCGGCATCGCAAACACTGTTTGTAAATAATCTGACTGATGATATAAAATCTTTCGGCGCGGGATCGCAAACGACGCTGGTCAAAGACTATGTCCCGACAGAGGCAAAGGTCGGACGCGCCCTGATCGGCGGGCTGTCAATGGTAAGCTTGGTATTGGAAAGATCACTGGTCAGCTTTATTGATGTATTTCTTATGATATTATTTGCTTTCTGGTTAATGCTGGAAGGGTACAATTTCGCTCGCGCCGGCACAAACGATTGGCGGAAATTGGCCGAATCCATTGCAAAGAAAGCCGTTTTAATCATCGTCTGGATCTGGATAATTGAACAGGGCCCGGCGCAGTTATTTATGTGGATTATGGGGCCGCTGATTACAATCGGAACCTATCTGTCGGACTTGATTTTGAATTCAGTGGCAACCGCATCCGGGGCCCAGCTGCCGGATACCTGCGCGGCGATTCATAATTATGTCGCGGCGCATCATACGAATATTACGATAATAGACGCAAATCAGACGGCGAATTTGCTGTGCGTGCCGACGCGATTGTCCGGATTTTTCTATACGGCGGTGGCGGCGGGCTGGAAATGGATGCTGGCGGGAATCGGACACAGCGCGCTTACATTCCTGGCGGGCGTCGTGTTTGTGGTTATTTTCATTTATAATATCTGGAAATTCGCATTAATGGCGCTGGGGGTTATCGTTGACTTGTTCCTGGTACTGATGATGCTGCCGTTTACGGCGATTGCCGAAACTTTTAATGAAAAAGATAATTCAAAGTACGAAGGCGGGGCGAAAATCCCGGGCGATATATTCAAGGCCTTTATGGGAATTTTCAGTGTAAAGAACTTTTCGCTGAACGCGGCGGTTATGAAGTTTATAAATGTGGCGGTGTATTTTGTTTCATTGTCCATAGTGATTGCCCTGTGCGCAGCGATATTGTCTGGGGTCGTGGATGCGGATTTGAGTGCGACGGTGCCTACACTGGATAATAATGGATTTATGACAGTTTTGATAGTCGGCTGCCTGGTGGCATACTTGGCGTCCAAATCGGATACGATTGCAAAGGATATAGGCGGCAGCATTGAAAACGGCGAGTTCAGCAAAAACTTGCAGAGTGATATAAAAAAGCTGTATGATAACACAATAAAGACCGGTAAAAGCTGGGCAAAGGCATTTAATAAGAAAAAATAAAAAGGATAAAAACAAATGCTGACAAGTTTCTTCCTGAACCACGGATACAAATTCTTTGCAAGCGGCTGGGCCCAGTTCGGATTCGCATTCGCCGCCGCATTTTTAATAATGATTGCTTTCGGGCGGCCGTTTATAAACGCTATGCGCCGCTGGCAGAAAAAAGGCCAGCCGATTCGGTCAGATGGCCCGCAGTCCCATTTTGCGAAAGTCGGAACGCCGACAATGGGCGGAATTTTAATACTTGCTGCAATTTTCATATCCAGCATTTTATTCATAGATATGGCAAACCCGGTTGCCTGGATTGCTCTTTTGCCGCTGCTGATGTTCGGAACCGTCGGCTTCATAGACGACTTTTACAAGATAAAAAGAAAATCCAGCGAAGACAAAGACGCTATTATGAAGCCCGCTGTGCGACTGGGCCTGGGGCTGGTGTTTACTATTATTCTGGCATATTTGATTAACCTGACATTTCCGGCGTATGTTCCGGGATACTCGTTGTCTTTGCCTTTTGGAATAATCTGGCCGCTGGGATTGTTTTATTTTGTCTTTGCATATTTTGTTATAACGGGCAGCGCGAATGCGGCGAACATTACGGACGGATTGGACGGAATGCTGTCCAAGATTTATCTGCCGGTGCTGATTGTTCTGGTCATAGCATTGTATGGCGCGACGCGCATAGGCTTTATGGATACGATGCTGTTTCTGCCGGGGGCGGGCGGCTTGTACCCGGTGCTGGGCGCAGTATTCGGCGCGGTCTTGGGATTTTTATGGTGGAACAGCGCGCCGGCCGCGATATTTATGGGCGATGTGGGAAGTCTGGCGCTGGGCGGCTTTATGGGCACGGTCGCGATGCTGTTAAAGAGCGAGATTATAATGGGCGTGGCCGCATTGATGATGGTCCTGATTCTGCTATCGTCATTGCTGCAAACGACATTTTTCAAGCTGACGCGGAAATTGACGGGACAAGGAAAAAGAATATTTGCAATCGCGCCATTGCATCATTTGCTGGAACATTACGGCTGGCCGGAATCCAAGGTAGTGGAAAGATTTTTTGTAGCCAGTATTTTATTTTCCGGCGCAGCATTGGCATTACTAAAATTCGCATAAAAGAAAGAAAATGCTGAAACGAACCGAAGAAAGCTCTTTGACATCCTGGTATTTTGAAATAGACCGCCCGCTGCTTTGGTGCATTCTGGGGCTGATTTTTATCGGCGTGTGGGCGATGATTTCCGCCGGATCCGTCGCCGCGGAACGCATAGGACAGCCCTGGCATTTCTTTATCTTAAAGGCCCTGCCCTTTTTCGGAATCGGAATCATAACCCTGTTCGCCGCAAGCGCGCTTACCAAGAAATGGACTTTCCGCCTTTCTGTCGCGAATGTAGCAATATGCCTGCTTTTATTGCTGATAACATTGGTCGCGCCGACCGTTGTAAAGGGATCCGCCCGCTGGGTTAATCTGCCGGGAATCGGATCCGTTATGCCGTCTGACTTGATGAAGCCGGGATTTATTATCATAACCGCTTGGTTCCTGACAAAGATGAAGTTTCTTTATGGGGAAAATATTTTTACAAACAAAGCCTCGTGGCAGGCAAAGCTTTTCAGCTGGTGGTCGTATCTGGCGTTTTTTGTTCCGGCGTTTCTGATTATATTGCAGCATCCGGACTTTGGAACCGCACTGCTCTATTTCGCAGTGTTTTCTGCAATGATGTTTCTGGCGGGATTGCCGTTATGGCTGATTCCGGGCCTGGGCGCGGTGGTGGTCGGGGTGCTGACTTTCGGATTTTTATTTTCAAATCATATTCATAACAGATTGCTGAATTTCTTTGGCGGCGGCGGGGATGACTTTCAAATCCGGCAATCAATTCAGTCTATCCAGCACGGCGGATTGCTGGGCAGCGGGGACGACGCGTTTGTAAAGCAGTCATTGCCGGACGCGCATACGGACTTTGTGTTTTCAGCCATAGCCGAAGATAACGGGGCGATTCTGGCCTGCGTTTTGCTTGGGATATTGCTGTATGTTTTGAAAAGATTGGCATCTGACGCAATATCCGCGCGCGATCCGTTTGTATTTTACGCGGCGGGCGGCGCGGCGGCATTGTTCGGAACCCAGGTGTGCATAAACTTGATGTCGGCGCTGCATCTGTTTGCGCCAAAAGGAATGACCCTGCCGTTTATTTCGTACGGAGGCAGCTCTTTCGTGGCATTCTGCCTGCTGTTCGGAATGATAATCGCATTGGTAAGAGAAGATAAGTGGAGATAACAGAGTTGTCAAGGGTCAGGGGTCAGGGGTCAGCAGTATGATTGCGTGATAATTATTTTCATAAGCGACATACCGCTGACCACTAACCCCTAACCACTGACCACTCATAAAAATACGGAGTATTTTTATGAAGATTTGGCTTGCGACCGGTGGAACCGGCGGACATATTTTTCCAGCCTTGGCTGTCGGGGCAGAGCTGCTGCGCCGCGGACACAAAGTAATAGTGTCATCTGACGGCCGCGGAATGGCTATGGTAAAAAAAGGAAAAAAGTTTAATACCGCGTTTGTATGGGCGGGCGGCGTCGGCGGAAAGTCAAAGATAAAGCAAGTCATCGCGCTTGGGAAAATCGTGATGTCGGCTGCGGCGCTGACTTTGCGCTTTATGATTTTTCGCCCGAACCGGGTCGTGGCATTCGGCGGATACGCATCAGTGCCGGCGGTCTTGGCCGCGCGCGTCTGGAAAATTCCGACTTTGCTGCACGAACAAAACGCGGCAATCGGCCGCGCGAATAAGTTCTCTCTTCGCTGGATAAAAACATTAATGACCAGCTTTCCAAAGGTAGAAGGCATAGGGCAAAAGGCAAAAGGCAAAGAGCAACTTAAAATTGTTTATACAGGTCTGCCTGTGCGAAAAGACTTTACGCCTTCTGCCTTTTGCCTTTTGCCTTCTGCCTTTCGTTTGCTTATAACCGGGGGCAGCTTGGGGGCTCAAATCCTGGATGAAACGGTGCCGCAATCTGTTGCGGCATTGCCAAGTGCATTGCAGAAGAAGTTGTTTATAACGCATCAAACGCGGCCGGAAAATGTTGCAAAGTTGCAGCAATTTTACGCCGGTCTTGGCATTCGGGCAAATGTGCTTTCCTTTATCCACGATATGGCGGGCGAAATCGCGGCGGCAAGCCTGATTATCGGACGCAGCGGCGCCAGCACGGTGGCGGAATTGCAAACGGTGGGCCGTCCGGCGATTTTCGTGCCGTTGTCCATTAATCCGGATCAAGCGGCGAATGCGGCAAGCTTTGCAGCCCAGGGCGCGGGCTTTGCAGTTGCCCAGGATAAATTTACTGTAAAATGGCTGAGCGCGACATTGGAAGAGCTTTTTGATAATCCGGCAAGGTTAGAAAAAATGGCCGGCAAAGCGCTTGTTCCAAATAATGCAGTGGAAAATATAGTGGCAGAGATAGAGAGATAAAGCTCGGTATAAATTCCCCTTCCCTTTGGGAAGGGGAATTTATACCGAGCTTTAATTTTCCTTGTTCCTATTCCTTGTTCCTAATAAAAAACGCGGGCAAAGCCCGCGCTTTTTATTCCGGCAAAACCGATACGGTCTTGCGGTCGTTTAATCCGCGCTTGAATTTGACCAAGCCCGCGATCTTTGCGAATATCGTATGGTCTTTGCCCATTCCGACATTCAAACCCGGATGAACGGTGGTTCCGCGCTGGCGGATGATGATGTTTCCAGGAATTACCCGCTGGCCGCCGCCTTTTTTAATGCCCAGGCGCCGTCCCGCTGAATCGCGTCCGTTTGATGACGCCGAACCTGCTTTCTTGTGTGCCATTTTTTGCTCCTTCGTCGCAAATAGCCGTCAGCCGTCAGCCCATAGTAATCAGTCAAAAGACTGCTTGCTATTGGCCGCTGGCCAGGGACTATCCTTTTATTTCTGTTATTTTAATAACGCTGATGTGCTGGCGATGCCCGCCGGTTCTGCGATAGTTCTGGCGCCGCTTTTTCTTGAAGATCAAGATTTTGTCCAAGCGCTTTTGTTCCAATATTTCAGCGATAACTTTCGCGCCGGAAATCGTCGGAGTTCCAACCTTGTCGCCAATCATCAAAACATTGTCAAATTCTATCTTTTCGCCGGAAGATACCTCGGCCCGCGAAGCGGGACGGGTAAGTTTTTCAACTTTGATAGTATCGCCGACTTTTGCGCGATACTGT
>JAIRZE010000063.1 GCA_031267375.1 Rickettsiales bacterium
GTCTGAAATCCCCTTCCCACGGGGAAGGGGTGGCAGGCGAAGCCTGACGGGGTAAGGGTTATAAAAACAGTAATTTACTTTGCGAAGCTATAATCCATATCCAAATGGTTCGGGTTGTATGTGCCGTTTATTATCGCTATCGTGTCTTCCACAATTACCAATTCTTCATTTGTCGGTATCATCAGGATTTTTACTTTGCTATCCGCCGCGCTTAAATCCGTTTCCCCAGCGCCCTTGAACACAAAGGTTTCCGCGTTCTTTGCCTGATCCATTTTTATGCCCAATTCTTCCAAGCCGCTCGTCGCTCCGGCGCGAATAATATTGTCGTTTTCGCCAACGCCCGCCGTAAAGACAATCGCATCAATCTGGCCCAATTCCGCCAAATAGCTGCCTATGTATTTTTTCAGATTATGAATTTCTATATTCAAAGCCAATTTGCAAGCGTCGTTGCCAATATTGCTTTCAATATCGCGGTGATCGTTATGGCACTCTGTAATGCCCAGCAATCCGGACTTTTTATTCAGCCAAGTCTGCATATCCGCCGGCGGCAGACCCAGTTGCTCCATAACATAAAGTATAACGCCCGGATCCAAATCCCCTGGGCGCGTGCCCATTGTCAGTCCCGACAAAGGCGTCAGCCCCAGCGAAGTATCAACGCTGCGCCCGCCGCGGATTGCAGCTGCCGACGCGCCGCTGCCGATGTGCAATGTAATCAGATTGCATTCTGATGCCGGCTTGCCCAGCATTTTCGCCGCGCGTTTTGAAACATACAAATGCGATGTTCCGTGAAAGCCATAGCGCCGCACGCCCAGTTCTTTATACCAGGCATTCGGCACCGCATAGCGGTACGCGAAATCCGGCATAGTTTGATGAAACGCGGTATCAAAAATCGCGACCTGGCGGGCGTTGGGCAGGGATTGCTTTGCGGCGACTATGCCGACCAAGTTCGCTGGATTATGCAGCGGCGCCAATGGCGATAATTCTTCTATGGTCTTTATTACTTCGTCGGTTATTTCAACGGATGAAGCAAATTTCTCGCCGCCGTGAACGACGCGATGCCCGACGCCCGCGATCTCGTTCAAGTCAATTGATGCCTCGCGCAGCATAAACATAACCAGGTTTAATGCTTCCAAATGATTTTTGATTTCGGTTTCTTTTTTCTGCTTTGTGCCGTCAGAGTATTTTTGATTTATGAAACTGCCGGTTTCGCCAATTTTTTCAACATTTCCGCCCAAGACCAGCTGGCGAGAATCTGTATCAAAAACTTGGTATTTCAAAGTGCTGCTTCCGCAGTTCAGCGCGAGTATATAAGACATATTCTTTCCTTTTTGTTTCGTGCGGAAAGAATAGCAAAGAAAAATTGATTAGTCAATAGCGCGGAAAAGCCGCGCATTATATAGTTATATCACGATGATGAGCGCGCAGCATACGCGCGCGCAAGGCCAGGAACTCTGCCACCAGCGCATTCAGTTCTTTTTCATTCGCAGTTTCAAAACCAATATAAATCCGGACACGGCCGTGCCAGGCCCATTCACGGACATTATATTTTTTCTTGAACGCATAATAATCTCTGAAAGCGGCTTCTGATTCCGGCATTTTATTTTTTTTGTGTTATAAATTTTGATTCTTTTATTTTTCACTCTGTTATACATTGTATCACTTTTTTGACAAGCCTTTGATTTGTCATTCCCGCGAAGGCGGGAATAGGGCTCTGAATAAAAAACATTGTAATTTATTAGCCCTATTCCCGCCTGCGCGGGAATGACAAAATAGCTTCATAGCTTTATAAAAAGTTAAAAGATGTATAACAGAGTGTTAAAAACTCGGTCTAAATTCCCCTCCACAGGAGGGGAATTGCTCCGAGCATTATAAAAACAATCCATTAACCTCTGTTAATTTCTGCCATTTTTTCGTTTTTGAAATCCAGAACAGCTTTGTTGATTTTGTTAAACGCATTCAATAATTTCTCTGCCGCTTCCGTATCTTTCGCGCCATTTAATAATTCAGCTTCGGCTTGCAAGATTACAGCCAATGCTTTATCGTCGCCCGTAATTTTGTTATCTTTCTGTTGCATAATTGCCCCCTTTGTTTTATGATTTACTATAAATATAAACTAAAAACATAATTTGTCAAGAAAAAGGATAAAATATGCCTGTACGCCCTTCCCTGCGAAAAAACGATCAAATGCGCCCTATATCCATTGAAACCGGCACCAACCGGTATGCCGAGGGGTCCTGTACTATAAAAATCGGCAACACCGTCGTTATTTGCAATGCATCTGTTGAATTCGGGCAGCCGAACTGGAAGCGTCAGCAGAACAAGACCGGCGGCTGGGTCACGGCGGAATACTCTATGTTGCCGCGCGCCTGCGATATGCGGAAAACTCGCAAGCAAATGGCCGAAGATCATCGCAGTGCGGAAATCACTCGTCTGATCGGGCGGGCCTTGCGCAGCGTCTGCGATATGGAAAAACTGGGCCGACACACCATTACCATTGACTGCGATGTTATTCAGGCGGATGGCGGGACGCGCTGCGCTTCTATTACCGGCGGCTTTATCGCGTTGATGCTGGCGATAAAATGGCTGATGGATAATGACCGCATTCGCGAAAATCCGGTATCTGATTTTGTGGCGGCGACCAGCGTCGGCGTATGGAACGGCGAAATGATATTGGACTTGGAATATGAAGAAGACAGCAAAGCGGAATTGGACGCGAATTTTGTGGTCAGCGGCAGCGGGAAGTTTATAGAGGTCCAGGCAACCGGGGAAGAGCATCCGTTTGAGCCGGAACA
>JAIRZE010000064.1 GCA_031267375.1 Rickettsiales bacterium
AAAAGCATTATGACCCATACCCCGTCATCGCTTCGCGATGCCACCCCTTTCCGGGGGAAAGGGGATTTTCCACCGAGATTACTTTTATAAAACGCGCTGTCAGGCGCGTTTTAATGTTCTGGCTTTTTCCTTGTCCCATTCGCGGCGCTTTATGGTTTCCCGCTTGTCTATTTGATTTTTTCCATACCCGACGCCCAGCATTACTTTCGCCAGCCCGCGGTCGTTGAAGTATAATTTCAATGGCACTACGGTTGCGCCTTTGTCTTGCAGTTTTCCGACAATGCGGTTGATCTGGCTTTTGTGCAGCAGTAATTGCCGCCCGCGACGCTCGTCAAAACGAACTATCTTTGCGGCGGTCGGCAAAGGCTGAATCACGACATTCGCCAAGACCAGATTTCCATTCCGCTTTTGCACAAACCCGTCGGTTATATTGACAAGGCCGTATCGCACGGACTTTACCTCGGCCCCGGATAAAGAAATCCCGGCCTCTATCGTGTCGTCAATAGAGTAATTGAACCGCGCTTTGCGGTTCACTGCGACCTGGCCAAATTTTATTATCTGTCTGGGCATAGCTTTGGATAAAGTTTCTTTGTGTTGTCATTCAGTATAATTTCTAAATCGCCGATTGGCAAATTTTTAATTTGCGCCAGAATTTTTGCAGTTTCCGCAACCATAAAAGGTTCGCAAGGTTTTCCGCGATAGGGCACGGGCGCGCAGTACGGGCTGTCGGTTTCAATAACTATCCGGTCGTTCGGAATCTTGCGGAAAGTATCGCGCAACTCTTCCGAATTTTTGAATGTTATAATGCCGCTGGCGGAAAAATAAAATCCGCGATCCAGCATAGTCCGCGCCAAATCCCAACTGCTGGTAAAGCAATGCAGCACGCCGGAAATATCAAACTCCTTCAATATCTCCGCAGTGTCGTCTTCTGCCTCGCGCGTGTGAATCGCAACAGGCAACTTTGCGCGTCGCGCGATTTCCAATTGCGCGCGAAACAGTTCCAGCTGCGCGTTCCGGTTTTCGTTTCCGTAATGATAGTCCAATCCGATTTCGCCAACTCCGATAATTTTTTTATGGCTTAAATCAGGAAGTTCACAACTGGTTCCGGCATATTCCGGATGAATTCCAATTGTTGTGAAAATATTTTCATATTTTTCGCACAAGGCTATATTTTTTACAAAGTCATCCGGATGCGCGCTGGCGGCGACAAGCGCGCCAACGCCGGCGTCCCGCGCCCGCGCGATGACGGCCGCGATGTCTTCAAAATCATTAAGGTGGCAGTGCGTGTCTATAAGCATTTTTTTATGTCGCTTATAATTTTGAAAATTCCGATTTCAGGTTCCAGATAAACCGTAGCGATATTATTCAGGCTTTGCGCGGCCGCCGGATACAAATCGGCCAGGCCGAAATGCGCGATCGCGTCCAATAAAATTCCGTGCAGTTCCGGCGCCGGCGCTATTTTTCGCGCGATCGCCATAGCGTCTGCGGAATTCGCGCGCGGATTTTGCAAAAGTTCCAGTAAGCTTTCATAAATCTCGTCCCCGCCGGAATTTTTTAGATCCGCGATTTTTCCAAAACTGCCGTTCGCCAGGCGCAGCATCGCCGTGGAAATTTCTTCATCCGGAATGAATTTTATGCACAGCTCTCGCAGCTCTGTAATTGTCAACGGGCGCAGTTTTTCAACCCGCGCGCGCGATCGTATCGTCGGCAGAGTCCGCCCCAGCTGATGCACGACCAGCAGAAACAGAGTTTTTTCCGGCGGCTCTTCCAACAATTTCAGCATAGCGTTTGACGCCTGGGCATTCAATTCGTCCACGCTGTCAATCAATATCACGCGCCATTCGCCGGACATTGCGGACATTTGCATTTTTTCTATCATCGCGCGGACGGTATAGACCGAGATGACTTTGCCGTCTGTTTTCGGCTTGCCGTCCTTGTCAATATTATGATCCATATCAATGATGAAAAAGTCGCCGACATTTCCATAAACTTTTTTTGCGATTTGATGCGCCAATGTCGCCTTGCCGATGCCGCGCGCGCCGGACAGCAGCCAGACGGGATGAATTGGATATTCATCCCTGCGCGCCCAGGCGTCGTTGAAAGTTTTCAAAATTTGCGAATGACCGACCAAGTGCGGATTATCGCCGGGACTTGGAAAATTATACGAAGATGTTTTTTTACGAACGGCCATTGAATATCACTTTCAGGTTCCAGATTATTCGTCCGATTAATTGAGTTTTCCGCACGCGCTCTGCGGCGACCAATGGCGCGCGCGCGACGATGTGGCCGTTTATTTCAGCAATGATTTCGCCGACAGGCGTGCCCTTTGCAATCGGCGCCGGCAATGGTTCCGTATACCGCGCCAGCACGCGAAGCCCGGCCGCAGATTCGCCACGGTTCAAAGTTATAGCGAAAGTTTTTGCGACGGTTGCAATTGCTGTTTTCTTTCGCCCGTACCAAACGGGAATTTCCAGAATCTTGTCGCCGGGATTATAAAAAACGCGATTGCTGGTTGATTCAAATCCGTGGTTCAATAATTTCTTCATCTCTGCGGCCAGCGCGTCGTGCCCCTTGCCCTTGAACCCGTTTATAACGCCGATCAAGCGCCGCCCGCCCAGCTTTGCACTGGCCACCATTCCATAGCCGCCGTCCGCTGTGTGGCCTGTTTTCAAGCCGTCCGCGCCAGGCATAATAAACAATAATTTATTGTAATTTACGGTGTGGCTTTTTCCCCAATCGCGGCACCAGTCCGCTTTGTAATCATTGAATTCAAACCGCCGCGCGGCGAATAATGGATACAGATCGGGATGCGTTTCTATTAAATATTGCGCCAGGCGCGCCAGCTCTCGGCTGGTCATCAAATTGTTCGGATCGGGCAATCCGGTCGCATTTCCAAACACGGAATTCGGCATTCCTATTTCGCGAGCGCGGGCCTGCATCTTTACAGTGAATGCGGATTCCGTGCCGGCAAGTTTTTCGGCCAAAACAAGCGCCGCGTCGCCGCCCGATAAAACAATTGTTCCCATAATTGCGTCATTGACCGAAATAGTCTGCCCGCGGACCAGGCAGATTTTGCTGGCGTCCCGCCAATTTGGATTTTTGTAATCCGCGTTTTCGCCGACGGTTAATTTATCAGTCATTTTCAAATCGCCGGATTTTATCGCGTCAAACGCCACCGCCAAAGTCATCAGTTTCAGCATAGACGACGGGGGCATCATCTCGTCCGCGCTTTTTGCGAATAATTCCGCGCCTGATTGCTGGTCAATCAGGTATGCGGATTTAGCTGCCGTGTTAAACGCAAAAGCGCCGCCGGCAAATAAAAAATAAAAAATAAAAAATAAAAAGTATTTTTTCATACAGGTCAGCATAGCAATTTTATATTGCCGTTCCAATAAAAAATTCGCCGTCAATATTGTCCAGCCGAATATCGCAAATCGTGCGGGCGGGAATGGGGGCGCCCAGGACTTTGACGGCTATGTCGTCCGGGGTGCGGCCAATATTG
>JAIRZE010000076.1 GCA_031267375.1 Rickettsiales bacterium
CGCCCCACACCCCACACCCGACACCCACCCCCTTGAGCGGGGGGCGGGGCGGGAAACTTCGCCTTGTATGCCTGCTATTTTATATGCTTCATCCATTATTTCTTTTATTTTGCCATTAAATCCGGATATGCGTTTTTGGAACATAGCGATTATATTTTCACATTTTGCAATTGATTCTTCCGCATCTTTAACATCATAAAAATCATAACCGCGGCCATATTGCGAAATAATAATTTTGCAAGAATCTATTACGGCCTGCTGTTTATTTATGCTATCTTGCGCCATATCTGCAAGAATTGCAATCCGCCCGGCTTTAATGCGCAAGGCGTTGATTTTTTCTTTTTTCTCGTTTTTACTGAATAAATCCAAAGTCATAATAAATCCTTGATAATACTACTATGATATAATAAAAAAACAAAAATTCAAATGATTTTTGGATGTATTCAGATGTCTTAAACTCGGTGGCGATTCCCCTTCCCACAGGGAAGGGGTGGCTACGAAGCGCCGGGGTAGGGGTAATAAAATGTATAATATTAATGTATAATATTTTTGTTGTATTGTTGTACTACATTACAACAATACAACATTATATCGTTATATTGTTATATCGTGATATAACGATATAATGATGTTAAATAAAGCTCGGTGGAAAATCCCCTTCCCACAGGAAAAGGGATTTAGACCGAGCTGACTTAACCTTGGATCTTAGATTTCGTACATTCTTGAATTATCCCTTTTTCATAAATAAATTTTTCCAATGTCTTGCGGTGAACATTCAAGTCTTTTGCAACTTGCCTATGGCTGATGCCGCGATTTATTTGAATGCGAATCCGCCTTTCGCTTATATGCAATTTGCTTGCGCTGAAACTGCCGTATGGCCGACCCAGCTTTTGACCGTCGGCTTTTATCCGCGCGAGCGCTTCTTTGGTTCTTTGCGAGATTAAATTTCGCTCTATCTCTGCGGACAATCCGAAAGCGAAAGCCAGTACTTTGCTGGAAATATCGGTGCCCAGCCTGTAATTGTCTTTTATGGTCCATATCTGGGCGCCGCAGCTCATACAGTGGTGAAGAATGCTCATAATCTGCAAAAGATTGCGGCCCAAGCGGGATAATTCACTGGCGATGATCAGGTCATCTTTTTGTATTTTGCGAATTAGTTTTCCAAGTTTTCGTCGCTTTAATTCGTAAGTGGAAGATATAGTCTCGCTTATCCAAGAATCAATTATGACATTTTCTGCTATGGCAAATTGTTGAATTTCAAACTTTTGATTTTCTGTGGTCTGGTGGTCAGTACTGACCCTGATGTATCCGTAAGTCATAATTCTCTCTCCTTTTGTTGGAATTATGACAAAAGCGTAGCAGTGAATAATGAAATACAAAGTTTATTTAGAAAGTTTTTTTTTAAGTAAAACCTGGCGGACAGAGAGGGATTTGAACCCCCGGTGGAGTTTCCCCCACGACGGTTTTCAAGACCGTTGCAATAAACCACTCTGCCATCTGTCCGTGAAGTCAGATTATAATTTATTTTTTTCTTAACGCAACTGCAAAGATTACTGCCCCTGCAATAAACATCCCTGCGCTCAATAATTGCCCCATTGTCAGGCCCCAGCTGGTCAAAAATCCTATCTGAGCGTCCGGCTGTCTGAACTGTTCCGCAAATATCCGAAACACAGCGTACAGCATTGCAAAAATCCCGGACAATGCCCCTGTGCGCCGGCGCAAATCCGTAAACCGCCACAATATCAGCATAATTACAAAAAGGGCGACTCCTTCCAAAGCGGCTTCAAACAAAGGACTGGGGTATCGCGGAGTCAAATCTTCGGTGCCGGCAAAGACTACGCCCAGACGACTGGTAGTGGCGCGGCCCATAACCTCCATATTAATAAAGTTCGCTATTCGGCCAAAGAACAGCCCGATTGGTCCGACCACCGTCAAAGTATCCAGGATAGAAAAGGACAAATGGACAGATGGGCAAATGGACATTGACCTTTTGTCCTTTTGTCCTTTTGTCCTTTGAATAGCGAACAGAAAAACAGAAATAAGCACCCCCAACAATCCGCCGTGAAAACTCATCCCGCCGTGCCAAACCGCAAAAATCTCTAACGGATGCGCCAGAAAAAACGGCAGATTATAAAACAAGACATAGCCCAGCCGCCCGCCGATAATCGTCCCCAGAATAACCGCCGTCAACAAGTCGTCATAGTATTTCTTGTCCTGGCTTTTACCGGTCAGCTTCTTAAACAGCCAGAATCCGACAATGAACGCCGCGATATAGGCCAAGGCATACCAGCGCACCGCCAGCGGCCCAATACTGAAAGCAACCGGAGAAATTGGATTTACAATAATCATTTTTATTATCCCTTGATTTTTGCCTTTATTGTATTTATATTATTCAAACAAATAAAGGAGAAAATTATGGCAGCGAAAAAAACAGTCGCGCCGGCAAATGACGGCCTAGGATTGTTCTTGAAACGGGTTTTTGCATTGATGTTCGGGGCGGTGGCATTGACCGCGGTCGCGACTTATGCGACTTTGATGTGGGGCCTGCCGCTGGTGTTTAATGTGTCGGGCGGGCAAATATCCGGATATTCGCCGCTGTTTTACATAGTAATGTTCGGCGCGCTGGGATTATCGCTTTGGGCCCAGGTTCGCGCATTCAGTATGAAACCTGCGACGGCGGGCGGCTTGCTGGCCTTGTACTCTGTCGCAATGGGATTTGTAATCGCACCATTGTGCGCGGCGGCATTGTCCGTGAATCCGGCGTCCATTCTGCAAGCCTTTGTAATTTCCGCGGTAATGTTCGCGTGTATGGCGCTGTTCGGATATAAAACAGTAAAAGACTTGTCGTTTCTGGGAATATTCCTGTTTATCGGAATGATAGGATTATTGCTGGTCGGAATGGCGTCTATGATATGGCCATTGGGCAGCACTTTTGCAACGATAGTCTGCGCCGCCGGGGTCTTGATATTCGCGCTGTTTACCGCATACGATATGCAGTTTTTGAAAAAGGCATACGCGGCGGGCGGCGACGAGACACAAAAAAATCAATTGGCGGTGCTGGGCGCATTGCATCTGTACATCAGCTTTATAGCGATGTTCCAGTATGTTCTTTCCCTGCTGAATCGCAGATAAATAAACAAAGGACAAATGGACAAAAGGCCAAATGGACAAATGTCCTTTTGCCCATTTGTACATCTGTCCATAAAAAAACGGAGTTTTTTAACTATGGCTTATAAAATAGATCCGAATAAATGCATCGGCTGTCATACTTGTATGGGAATCTGCCCGGTTATGGCGATTTCCGCAGACGGCGCAAAATGCAAAATTGACCCGGCAAAGTGCATATCGTGCGGAACTTGTGCGACAGTATGCCCGGTAATGGCGATTGCTGTTGATGTTCCGGCACCAAATCCAGCAAAATAAATAAAAGACAAAAGGTCAAATGGACAGATGAACAATGTCCTTTTGCCCATTTGTCCATCTGTCCATAAAAAACGGAGTTTTTTTCTATGCCAGCCAAAACAATCAATGATATTGTGGCGCTTTGCAAGCGGCGCGGATTTATTTTCACAGGCTCTGAAATTTACGGCGGCTTGGGCGGCGCATATGACTATGGCCCGTACGGCGTGGAATTGATGAAAAACATCCGGAACGCCTGGTGGGGCGCTATGGTCTATCAGCGCGATGATATAGAAGGGTTGGACGCGGCATTAATTACAAACCGCCTGATGTGGAAATATAGCGGGCACGAGGCTGGATTTTCAGACCCCCTGGTGGAATGCAAAAAGTGCGGCGCGCGTATGCGTCAGGATAAAATGAAAGATCCGACCAAGTGCGACGCCTGCGGCAGCACTGATTTAATGGCGCCGCGCGCGTACCAGCTGATGATGGGATTGCGGATCGGCGCGACCGCGGACGAAGATATAAACGCGTACCTGCGTCCGGAAACCGCGACAACGACTTATACAAATTTCAAAAATGTTCTGGATTCCACGCCGCATAAATTGCCTTTTGGAATTGTGCAAATCGGCAAAGCGTTTCGCAATGAAATTTCCCCGCGCGGATTTGTCTTTCGTATGCGGGAATTTGAACAGGCGGAAATGCAGTACTTTGTCCGCCCGGAAAACGATGCGGAATACTTTGCGCAGTGGAAGAAAATTCGTATGGATTGGTGGGTGAATGCGCTGGGCATTCCCGCGGATCAATTGCGTTTTGCGCCGCACGAAAAATTGGCGCATTATGCAAAGGCGGCCGAAGACATAGAATATAATTTCCCGGACGGTTTTGACGAAGTAGAGGGGATTCATAACCGGCAAGACTTTGACCTGGGCAGCCATACCAAGGCGCAGGGCGAATTCCAAATCGCGGCGAATGTTTTGGATAATAAAGACAGCACGACAAAGCTGTCGTACAGCGATCCGCAAAGCGGCGAAAACTTTCTGCCCTATGTCATAGAAACGGCAATGGGCGTGAACCGCGCGATGCTGGCGGTTATGTTGAACGCGTATATGGAAGAAGACTTGGGGGACGGAAAATCGCGCACCGTGTTGAAATTGAAACCGTCATTGTCGCCGGTAAAAGCAGCGGTTATCCCGCTGGCAAGAAATGTCCCGGAATTGGGCGAATTGGCGAACAAGATAGTGGCGGACTTGCGCGGATTATCTATTGGCCGCATAGAATTGGAAAACAGCGGAAACATTGGTAAGAATTATCGCCGACACGACGAGATTGGCACCCCAGTCTGCATTACGGTTGATCATCAGAGCCTGGAAGACGGACAGATCACGATTCGGCACCGCGACAGTATGTTGCAAGAGCGCATTGCGATTTCGGCCCTTCCCGCACGATTGATTGATATTGTGAAGTAATTGTGAAATAAAATCTCGGTGAAAACACCTGCCCTCCTAATCGCGAAGCGACTCCTGCCCCCTTGTTTGTTCGCTGCGCTCACCATTCGTACGGGTTTCGCTACGCAAAACCCAACTCATAAGCGGGGGCGGGATAGATTTCGTTAGTGAGCGCAGCGAACTCTACGAAATCTTGAGTGGGGGTGTTTTAGAGTACAAGAAGCCCCCACCCAAGAGTTGCCAGGTGGAGCGACTTTCTACGAAAGTCGCTTAACCGGTGCCTTTCGTAGAAAGGCACCCCACCAAGCCAACTCTATCCCGCCCCCGCTTATGAG
>JAIRZE010000016.1 GCA_031267375.1 Rickettsiales bacterium
AATAACCCGGAATCGGCGGCGGAATACTTGCAGCCGATAGATTGCGGACTGGACGGCATTCCGGTTTGCAAGCTTGAAACAAACAGTGCCGAACTTTTCCAAAATGGCGGATTTATTGATATTCCGCGCGAATCTTCTGGACTTGTTCGGGTGTATAATAATGACCGGGTGATCGGTATAGGCCGCATTGAAAACGGCATATTAAAACCGGAAAGGGTTTTGATATATTAATCACCAAAGTCGCAAAGGAGCGATAAATGTCCATTACAAAAGCAAAAAAAACTGAATTACAGAAAGAATTCAAGACAACGGATTTGGATAACGGCGGCTCTGCGCCGGCGCAGATCGCGGTCTTGACCGAACGGATTCGCAATCTGACAGAACATATGAAAGCAAATCACAAGGACGAGCATTCTAAGCGCGGATTGCTGTTGATGGTTAATCGCCGCAAGAAACTGCTGGCCTATATCAAGAAAAAATCAGTCGCCGAATACGAAGACTTGATCAAGAAATTGGGTTTGCGCAAGTAAAATTTCCGCCGCAAGGCGGATTTTTATTTGCCCAAAAACTTGCGTATTAAAAATAATTCGGTTATAATGTCCGTCGCAAGGGAAGCGATTATTCTATTTTATGTTTCGCGGAATATAAAATTGAATAGTTTTCCTTTGCAATATGCGTCCGCTTCGCGGACACCACTACCCCGCCGGCTTCGCCGGCACCCCGACGCTGCGCGAAGGGGAATAAACAAAAAGGAAAACAAAAATGTTATTTGGATTATTTGGAAAAAAAGACGAACAGGCTGGAATCACCGGCGAATTGAATCACCCGATCTCGGTATCTCTGCAATATGGCGGCGACACCTTGACTTTGGAAACAGGACGCTTTGCAAAGCAGGCGACCGGGTCCGTTATGGCCACTTTGGGCGGGACTATGGTTTTGGCCACCGTTGTCGGCGAAAGAACCGCGGTAGAGGGTCAGGATTTCTTTCCCTTGACTGTTGATTACCAAGAAAAATTCGCGTCGGCCGGACGCATTCCAGGTTCTCGCGATCGCCGCGAGGGGCGCGCAAGCAACGCGGAAACTCTGATAGCGCGTATGATAGATCGCCCGCTGCGCCCGCTTTTCCCTGAAACTTTCAAAAACAAAGTTCAGATTATCGCGCAGTGCTTTTCATATGACAAAGTAAATCAGCCGGATATTGTCGCTATGATTGCGTCATCTGCGGCCTTGGCAATATCTGGGATTCCTTTTTCTGGTCCGATCGGCGCGGCGCGCGTTGGATACAATGATGGCAATTATGTTCTGAATCCGTCAAAGAAAGTTGCGGAAGATTCCGAAATGGATATGGTTGTCGCGGCGACGAAAGACGGCGTTTTGATGGTTGAATCCGAAATCGGCGAACTGGATGAAAAGACCACCTTGGGCGCGGTGAAATTCGGATTTGACGCGCAGCAGGCCGTTATAAAGGCTATTAACGAGCTGAAAGAAAAAGCCGGAAAGCCGGATTGGGCGGTTGTTGAAAAGTCCGCGGAATATATCGCTTTGGAAAAAGATTTTGAATCTTTTGCCGGCGAGATAGAGGCGGCATTGGGCATCAAAGAAAAATTGCTGCGCCTGGATACTCTGTCTGAAATTCATTCAAAGGCAAAGGCCCGCATAGCGGAAGTTTTGCCAGAAACCAAAACCGCATCCAGTACTCTGAATTCTTGGGCTGACGAAGTTGTGGAAGCAATTACCGCACGCATTATGCGCGGCAATATTCTGGCCGGAAAGCCGCGTATTGACGGCCGCGACAATAAAACTGTTCGTCCGATTGAAATTGAATTGGGCGTTATGCCGCGCGCGCACGGTTCCGCATTGTTTACCCGCGGCGAAACCCAGGCTTTGGTATCCCTTACATTGGGCGGCGGAAAAGACGCGCTGCCGCTGGAATTTATGGAAGGCGCGATAGAACAGGACTTTATCCTGAACTATAACTTCCCGGGATATTCAGTCGGCGAAGCGAAAATGCTGAAAGGTCCGGGACGCCGCGAAATCGGCCACGGAAATCTGGCCTGGCGCGCATTGCATCCTATGATGCCGGCACGCAGCGAATTTGACTATGTTGTTCGCATAGTGTCCGATATTTTGGAATCTAATGGCAGTTCTTCTATGGCGACGACCTGCGGCGCGACATTGGCTATGATGGACGGCGGCGTTCCGTTGAAGCGCCCTGTGGCCGGAATCGCAATGGGCCTGATCAAGGAAGGCAGCGACTATGCGGTGCTGACCGACATATTGGGCGACGAAGATCACTTGGGCGATATGGATTTCAAGGTTTGCGGAACAGGGGAAGGGATCACCGCCTTGCAAATGGATATCAAGATAACCAGCATAACCTTTGAAATTATGGAAAAGGCGCTGGCACAGGCAAAAGACGGCCGTATGCATATCTTGGGCAAGATTGAAAAAGCAATCAAAAACCCGCGCAAGGAAGTTTCTGAATTCGCGCCCCAGGCATACTCTATGAAAATCAATCCGGATAAAATCCGCGAAGTAATCGGCAAGGGCGGCGCGATTATCCAGGCTTTGACCCGCGATACCGGAACCCAGATAGACTTGTCCGACGACGGTTCCATTAAAATTATGGCGACCAGCAAAGAGCAGGCCGACGATGCGATCGCGCGGATCAAGGCGATTGTGGCGGAACCGGAAGTTGGCGAGATTTACGAAGGCGTGGTCAGCGGAATGAAAGATTTCGGCCTGTTTGTGAAGATTGCCGGAAATTTTGAAGCTATGGTCCATATTAGCGAGATCACGGGCGAGCGCATAGCAAAGATAGAAGACGCGAAGATAAAAGAAGGCGACAAGGTTTTTGTGCGGTACTTGGGCGCAGACAAACGCGGAAAAACCCGGTTTTCAATGGTTGGAATAGACCAAAAGACCGGCGCAGAAGTGAAGAAATAAGGAACAGGAACAAGGAACAGGAACAAGGAATGTTCCTCGTTCCTGTTCCTTGTTCCTTTGCGACGAAGGAGCAGAAAATGGATATGAATGCGCTGATGGAACAGGCAAAGCAATTGCAGGCAAAGGTTGCCGCCGCCCAAGATAATCTTGGGGCCACGGTGGTAAAGGGAATTGCGGGCAACGGCTTGGTGATCGTGGATATGACCGGCAAATATGATTTGTTGAAATTGACATTGTCGCCGGACCTATTGAAAAAGGATTTGGCAGAGATTACAGCCTTGATAACGGCGGCGTTTAACGACGCGAAAGCGAAAGCCGATGCGACCATTGATAAAGTAATGGGCGAGGCAACGGCCGGAATGCCGATGCCGGAATAAGGCAAAATTCATAAGGCAAAGGGCAAATTCATCAAGTTCGGAATTTATTTCTTAATTAAGAAATTAAGCTCCTGCCCTTTGCCTTATGACTTTTGACTTTCTGGATGATTAGCTCAGTTGGTAGAGCGGCGCGTTTACATCGCGTAGGTCGGCGGTTCGCCCGTTCCGTCGGTCGCAAAGCGACCGCCGAGACCGAGGTTGAAAACCGAGGGCTCGCGGAACGGAGCGTCTCGGCGCAGTCTCGGCTGTGCGAAGCACAGACAGACGGAGACGGACAAAATGTTCTATGTCTATATCCTTCAAAGTATAAATACGCCGGAACATTTTTATGTTGGGTATACAAATAATTTGAAATTGCGTCTTGCAGAGCATAATTCCGGACAAGCGCGATATACAAATATGTATAAACCTTGGAAAATCAGAAGTTATTTTGCTTTTGACACCAAAGAAAAAGCTGAAAATTTTGAAAATTATCTAAAAACGCACGCAGAAAGAAATTTTCAGAAAAAATATTTGTAATCTAAGAATATATTGTATAATCTTGCCAATGTTTTGGATGGCTAGCTCAGTTGGTAGAGCAACGCGTTTACATCGCGTGGGTCAGGGGTTCGAGTCCCTTGCCATCCACCACTTTACACAGCCAGTCAAAAACGGGCTGTTTTATTTTATCCTAATACAACTTTTCTGCCACGATTATCGCGTCGTTTAATTCCGTTAATACTGTTATCCGCAGCGCTGTCATATTCGTTTTGTCCATAAAATAGACTATGTGCGCGCCGTCGCCGCCGTATCCGATATTCGCCGTATCCACATCAGGATTTAATTCCCCGCCGACGGCAATCGTGGCATTCCGTCCCGTCGGCGTTTGCGAGTTATTATAATATTGTATGAATTTTGTCATCCAGACCGCCGGAGCGCCCGTGTTATTTATTATGCGCAGGGCCCAATAAGCGGCAGTGCTCTGCTTTGTCATTTTTATATAATATCCGCCAGGAACATTTACCCCGAATTCAGCCCCAGTGGCTGCCCCTTTCAACTTGTTGGTATAAATCGGTATGGACAGGCCGTTGTCGCCCTTTGGACCGGGCGCCCCGTCATCGCCTTTTTCGCCTTTCAATCCGGCGGACATTGTGGAAATAGCATCGTCCACATATTCTTTTGACGCGATTTCAGCGCTGCTGGGATGCACAAAAAGCAGCAATGCCAGGAAAATTATAAAATATATTTTCATTGATAAGTATGTTGTTTTGCAAGTTAACAATTGCGCCGCCGGATAAAATCCGCGGATCTAAATAGCATAAGAATCAATGGAAAAATTACAAATGACCAGCACGGCGGTATTGGCTCCGCCAGAATTTGAACAGGTAATTAACATAAGCCTGGGACAGAGGCATTCTAGTCATTCTCATAGGGATATTATTCATAAAATGCGATAATTTGTCCAGATATTTTTTTGCATTATGCTTGAACGCCGGCAGATTTTAGTTTAGGATAAAGTTAATAAAATAAAAGTATACTTGCTGTGTTGTTTTTTTACAAGCCGCAGGCTTGTCATTCCCGCGAAGGCGGGAATAGGGCTAATAAAGTACAATGTTTTTTTCAGAGCCCTATTCCCGCCTGCGCGGGAATGACAAAAATACGAAGTAGTTTTGTAAATATTAACAAAAGGTTTTTCTTATGCCAAAGATTTCCGTTGTCGTTCCAGTTTATAATGCCGAAAAATATCTGGCAAAATGCATAGAGCATATTATTCATCAAACCCATACCGATCTGGAACTGATTCTGGTTGACGACGGATCCAGCGATAAATCGCCCGAAATTTGCAAGGCTTATGCCGCCGCGGATTCGCGCATCAAAATCATTACCCAGAAAAATTCCGGTCCGGCCAATGCCCAAAACAACGGCTTGCAATACATAACGGGCGAATATGTTCATATTATGGACAATGACGATTGGATAGAATTGGACTATTACGAAAAAATGCTGGCCGCGGGTACGGCCACCGGCGCGGATGTGCTCTGCGGAGAGGTAGAAGAATACGGCTTTGAATTTCCGCGCTTTGATGCAATTCAGATTCTGACGACAAACGAAGAAAAAATCCTGATCACGCGCGCGAATCGCTTTCATCCCGCCTGGCGCTATGTTTACAAGACAGAGTTTCTTAACCGGCATAATTTGCGGTTTG
>JAIRZE010000049.1 GCA_031267375.1 Rickettsiales bacterium
CCCTTTCCCCCGGAAAGGGGAATTACCACCGAGTTTTAATATCTCTACTCTTTACTCTTTATTCTCTACTCTAAAAAATGCGCCGGGCGGCGCATTTTCTATTCCTCATCCTCTGAATCATCTGCTTCTTTCTTGCCCAGGCCCAGAAGGTTAAGCAATACGGATTCTTTCTCTTTTTCCACGCATTCGGTGAATGAAATTTTTTCTTCCTTTTGATGCAGTATGGAAACGCCTTCTATTCTCTTTCCTTCTACAAAACCGTCCTGGCATATTTTGTTCACAGTGCAATTTCCCCAGAATCCGTTTTCGCAATATTGCAGAGCCTTTGTATTATTGTATTCGCATACATTCGTGCGGCCTTCCTGCTTGCAGGGGCCGGAATAAGATCCCGTCGGCACGCAATGCCCGAATTTCATATCCGAACCGGATGTCTGCTCAAAAGTTATTGAAAAACCGTCATCGCATTTCAGCCATTCGCCGGTCCCGCAGACATTATACTGGCCGTATTCCGAATTCCATTCGCGCGAAGCATATCCGCCCAGAACTCTGCACTTTTCCACGCACTTTGGATTGGCAGAGCCTTTGCCCACCAGCTCGTATTTATCAGAAACACAGGATTTTATGCTGCAATCCTTGCCCACTTTGCCCCAATTCACACCTGGATTATTTTTTTGCGGACACGGCAAGCAAACGCTGTTTTTCGGATATTCGCCGACGCTGCATTGAATGGTTTCTTCGGGCGCCGCGGCCGGTGTTTCCGGTGCGGCTGATTTTATAGGCTCTGGCGCGGTGGCCGGCGCGCCGGTTGTTCCGGATGAACGCATTCTGGACATAGAAACGCGCGCCAGTCCGGGCTTTACATCGCCGCGGCCGGACGCCGCCGCGCGGGCGGATACGCCTGGTTCTGATGCGGCGGCAGTTTCAGATTTTGCTGTTTCGGCAACAATCTTTGCAACGGCTTCGGAAACAGAGCCGGCATCTTTTTCAGAATCTTTTGACACAGCGATTTCTTCCACAACAACAATTTCTTCTGCATCATCAGCGTCAGAATCGGCATCAGCGGTTTTATCCGCAGCCAAAGACGCGCCGGCAATAAAAGAACAAATCAAAGCCAGCCCAAAAATATTTTTTATTTTCATTGTTTTCTCTCTTTTTTATCTTTATTGCCCTGCCCGCAAAATGCTTGCGATCTGCGCGCGATTCGCCAATGGCACATTCAAAATAACGGTGCCGTTTGAAATGCTTTTTACAGAAATATCTTTGTCCAGCCCCGCATCGCGCAAAGCCCGCGCCGCCTTTATCCAATCACGCAAGCCGCCGGCGACTGGAATGGCCAGCTCTGACTTTTCACTTGCGGATATTTCGGCGCCCGCGGAAACCAACCAATTGTGCACTCCGGCGGAATCAAGCCATTTTTGCGCCGACGAATCGGACAGAGTTATTTTAATGGTCGCGGAATAAACGGTTGCTGATTGTTGTTCGTTCTCTATACTGGTCGCGGCGACAATGTTTTGCAAGTCCGAATCTTTTGATGATTTTAACAGATCCGCCAGCTGGGTCCGCTCTGAATAATTTCCCAATACATCGCCTATGACTTGGCGGCGCGCCTCTGCCAGTGCCATAGATTTTGCAGACGACGCGGTATCCGAAGTAATGCTGACATCGGCCGCGCCCGCCAAGTCCGCAGCAGACAGAGCGAACGGAACCAAGCACAAAGCAAAAATCGCAATTATTTTTTTCATATTTTTTGTATTTACAATAATCCCATCATACCGCGCAATGCGTTATTGACATTCGTCTGCCAGTTGGGCTTCTTTCGCAATGCCGCCAGAACATCCGGGTCCAGCCGTATGCTGACCGCCTGCTTCTTATCCGCCGCATTTTTTGGCGGCCGCCCGACGCGATGAAATTTTTTCAGATCTTCCGCTGTGGATTTCGGAATATCCGAATAATCAATCAAGGAATCATCTTTCATCGCGCGGCGCAAATATTTCCAATCGGAACGATCTTCGCCGCGACCGATTTTTTTTCTTATTTCTCTTTCGGTATAGCTAACGATTGCCATAATACACCACCTTTTCTTCTTTGCTTGCCGGACGCGCCGATATTATTCTTTTTTTGCCGCCCCGCCCCGTATAAACAACAAACGCAACAAGCACCGGACGCAGAAACAAACGAATTTTTCCTATTACCTGAATTCTGATTTCGCCATATTCTTTCCGATTATCTATTTGTTCTATACGGTTTGAATCCTTGAATACCCGGCTGGCGCGCAAAAAATCCAGCCCGTGCTTTTCAAGATTTGATTTTCTTTTATTCTCGTCCCATTCAAAATTCATTTCTTTCTCTATTATTGTATATACACAAATAACAAAAGTCAACAATTAAAATCTTGCAGTCAGGCCGATTCGGATTCCCAATGATTTATAAAAACTCTCTATCTCGCTGTCGTCTTTCAAGGTCCAGCCGGCCGCTTGGTAATCCTTTATCAACAGAGCCGTCGGATCGCCCGCAATTCCGGGCGTCTGCCCCAACATATCAGCCTCTGGATTTGCGGTTTTTCCAGGATAAGTCGCATTGGTCCAGGCGGTCAGCAACTGGCCGTAAATTCCGTTCCAATAAGTACTGTTCAAATAAGTCGCCGCATTTGCGCCCGACACCGTATAATAATCGTATGTCAGCCCGACCGTCAGCATAACCGTATCGGAAACCGCGGTCTTCCAATCCGCGCCCAAGCCCAAATGCATCGCAGATCCCATTCCGGCCGTATCTTCCACGCTTTTCGGATGCGCCCAGTCAAACCGATACGGCTGATCGCCAGTGCTGGTATATCCCGGCAATCCCAATTCCACGCGGGCCTTTACCGCATTGTATTGGTTGATGTCGTAATCAAGATCCACCGCCAAGTACGGCCCGGACCAGGAAACTTCGTAAGAGTGGCTGACGCCGGGCTGATGATAATAATATGTTCCGCCGGAATCAACGCCGTCCGCGCCGGTTCCAATATCCGCGAATCCATCGTTATTTGCATCCACCCCGCCCCAGATAATTTGCTCGCTGCCGTTGGTATAGTGAATTACAATCGCCGGATCGCATTGCTCTTCATCGCTGCCCGGAACGGTTATGCAGGCCGCGGTATCAACGGAAAGCCCGTAATTCTGCTTGGTCTGCAATTTATATGAAAAAGTGCGATATCCGACGGACGGAGTAATCCGTGTCTTTCCAACTTGGAACATATCCGTCAAGCCCAAACCTATGTTGAATCCCAGCATACTGCCGCCGGAACTGGTTCCGACCGACAAAGCGTGCCCGATTTGATAGCCGATATGATTATAGTTCGGCCCGGGACCAACCCATTCCGTGACCAAATATCCGCCCTTTGAAATATCATCGTCAACCATAGACGAATCGCCGGCCTGCATTCCGATTTTCAGCCCCGCGTCAACACGCAGCCCTGTATTACCGGCATCAAAAACATACCCGCCCTTTATGTCAAAAACATTCCAGGAAATATTGTCGTAATGCAGGGAAGAGCCCGCATTTTTCATATCAAATTGCCACATAGCCGATTCGCGGGAAATTCCGCCGTCAATATAAAATCCGCGCGGCGTCTGACCGGATGCAGATGCGGCCTGCGGCGCGGCGGCGCGCTGCTGTGATTGTTGCTGGGCGACGCCAATTGGCCGGTATCCCTGGTTTGCGTATTGCTGGCTGATACCTGTGTTTGCCTGTTGATAAACGGGCTGTTGCTGGGTATAAGCCGGGCGATAATTTGACGGCTGATAGCCCGCGGAAGGCTGATAGCTTTGCGGAGATTGATAATTACCGTTGTAATAAGTCCCGGCCGCGTGCGCCAAAGGCGCAATAAGCAGCGAGCAATTAGCAATTAGCAATGACTTGAAAAAGTTTTTCATAATAAATCCTATATATATCTAAAAGTATTTTATCATAAAATTGGGGTAAAAAAAAGCCACAAATTGCGGCTGGGTTATTGATTACCTTTTAACGAAATGATCTGTTTCACAATCGGTATGATTTTTTGACAAGCCAAAGGCTTGTCATTCCCGCGCAGGCGGGAATAGGGCTCTAAAATTAAAGAACAATGTAATTTATTAGCCCTATTCCCGCCTGCGCGGGAATGACAAAACCTGTTTGTAGTTTTGTAAAAATCATATCTATCGTGGAACTATACATAACAAAAAACGGTGGTGCGGATAGGGGGACTTGAACCCCCAAGGATTTCTCCACAGCATCCTTAGTGCTGCGCGTCTACCAGTTTCGCCATATCCGCAAATTAAAAATACCGGGCGTCTACCAATTTCGCTCGCCGCTTCGCGTCTGCGCGTATCCTCGTAGTTATTCGCCTGCGCTTCGCTTGGCTCATATACTCGGATTCGCCATATCCGCAATGCTGGAAAGATTACAATAAAGATATATGATTTTCAATAAAAAAACAAAATTATACACAATGTCTGCAATATTATAGAATGCAGAACTGGCGAATCCGAGTATATGAAAACGAGCCGCAGGCGAAGTTTGAATAACTACGAGGATACGCGAACGAAGTGAGCGAAACTGGTAGACGCGCGCTACTGCGGATGCTGTGGAGCAATCCTTGGGGGTTCAAGTCCCCCTATCCGCACCAAGAAAAATAATCCCAATTTGCTTACGCATTAAAGCCTGCGGCGCAGTGGATCCCGGGCCTCAAAGGGATGACGCCCCTGTCGGGGCGTTTTTATTTTACTTAAACGAAC
>JAIRZE010000029.1 GCA_031267375.1 Rickettsiales bacterium
AGCGGTATTATTGAAACCGATTCGCGGGACAAATCGATAGAGCCCAGCATTTTATCAAGCAATTCACCGCAGGCGCCGGTCATTATGCTGGTGCTTGCGTCGTCTTCTGCGGTTGGCACATCGGTTATGATAACAAGGCGGATGTCTTTCCCAAAATGCGGCATAACTGCGTTTGCAAAACCGGACAATGGGTGTTTGAATTCTCTGATGGCGGCGCAAAGGGCGTCCCCGCTGTCCGCGCCGGTCGCCGCGGTGTTTGCCGCGCTTGTCAATTCGTCATGCGGCGCGACCGGAATAGGCGGCACAGCGGAGTGTTGAATTGATGATTTAAACTTATCGCTTACATTCAACACTCTACACTCTACGCTCAACACTTTCTCCTGAATCGGCTTTGCCGATTCAGGAGCCAGTTCCCATTTTATGCCGCCAAGCACTAAATCTTGCAAAGACATTGTATTTCCCCTTGCTTTTGCGTTAATTTTGATATACAATAACAGTCGAACAACTAGACGTTGCTATTGAATATTTCGTGCGCATGGTGCGAGATAAAGCCGTACAATGCAAGGAAAATCGGTGCAGATGTATAGAATACATCAAGCCGGTTTGACGAAGCAGTGGGCGGTTTTAGCCGCATCGCGAAGCGACGGCGACAAATTAAACAAATAACTGCGGATTTCCGCTCGCCTGTATCTCAATACAGGCGTTGTGAAAATCCTTGTTCTTTATTTAATTTCTCTGCCGCCATGCGCACGGAATATTCAATAGCAACGTCGAAATACAAGGGAGTATTTTCATGAAAATAAAAAACTATGCGATGATGTTGGCAGCGTGCGGCTTACTGGCTGCCTGCGGCGGATCCAACACCATCAAGGAACCGTCCGACCTGAACGAACAGCGGGTTTTCTTCGCGTTTGACAGATCCGATATTTCCGAAGAATCACGCATGAACCTGCTGGGTCAGTCTCTGTATCTGAAGAATCATCCGGATACCAAGATTCAGATCGCCGGTAACTGCGACGAACGCGGAACGGTTGAATACAACTTGGCATTGGGCCATCGCCGCGCTGATGCAGCGAAATCCGTCATCGTGAAAGACGGCGTTGATGCAAAGCGCGTATCTACCATTTCCTATGGCAAGGAAAATCCATGGAAACTGGGCAGCGGCGAATCCGTCTGGAAGTGGAACCGCAATGCGACCACAACTGTAAAATAATAGTTGTTAAAAAAATAAAAATCCGGCGTTCGCCGGATTTTTTATTCAAGGTGTCATCCCGGGCGCAGGCAAAGCCTGCGCCCGGGATGACATTTTTTTATTGCACGCTTGAAAATCTTTGTTATAATCCCCCTCGCCTGCCCGCGGAAATTATAATTTTTGCGCGGCCCGGAACGTTGGACGCGTAGCTCAGTTGGTTAGAGTATCTCCTTGACATGGAGGGGGTCGGAAGTTCGCCCGTTCCGTCGGTCGCAAAGCGACCGCCTAGACCGAGGTTGAAAACCGAGGGCGAGCGGAACGGAGCGTCTCGGCGTAGCCCGCAAGGCGAAGACGGACGAGTCATAATTTTTTGGATGTGTAGCTCAGTTGGTTAGAGTATCTCCTTGACATGGAGGGGGTCGGAGGTTCGAGTCCTCTCACATCCACCACCGATTTTTGTTATTTTTTGCAAAGCAAAAAATTAAAAAAATCGAGTGCCCGCCGAAGCTTTAGCGAAGGCCGGGCTGGGCAAAGCTAAAATGAATTCTTGTTTGAAATTCTTTACCTCTCGAATGATGCGCGCACAGCGCAATTGATTTTTATCATTTTTCCACATATAATCATAAAAAACGTTGCAGTCGTTGATTGCGAGAAATCCCAAAATATAAATTTGGATAACACTTACGAATAACGAGCAACGAACAACGAGTAACGAACAACGAGTAACGAAATGAAATACCTTATCACTTCCGCCCTGCCCTATGTCAACGCCATTCCGCATATCGGCAATTTCGTCGGCAGCATTCTGCCGGCCGACGTCTATGCCCGTTTCCGCCGCGCGCGGCATGGCGCTGAAAACGTTCTGTTCACATGCGGCGCCGACGCGCACGGCAGTCCAATTGTCATAAGCGCCAAGAAAGAAAACATGCCTGTCGCCGCATTGGCGGAAAAATATCATGCGATTCACGCGGGTCTGTTCAAAGACTTTCATATATCGCTTGACGGCGGGTATGGAACCACGCACACGGACGCCCAGGTTAAATTGGTGCACGATCTGTTCAATGCCTTGGAAAAAAACGGCTTTGTGGAAGAAAAAACGACGGTCCAGCCATATTCCGTTGACGACGAAATGTTTTTGGCCGACCGCCAGATAGAAGGGACGTGCCCGAAATGCGGATATGAAAAGGCCCGCGGAGACCAGTGCGACAAATGCGGCGAATTGCTGGATCCGGCGGATTTGATAAATCCCTATTCCGCGGACACGGGCAGCCGAAACATCGAGATGCGCGAAACAAAAAATCTTTTTTATCGCGCGGACCTGGTCCGGGACGAAGTGGAAAAATGGTTTGCCGACACAGCGGTTAAAAACGGCTGGTCCAAGTATGCCGTGGCCGCGACAAAAAAATACCTTGGCGAAGATGTCCCGAATCCGTCCATAACGCGCGACTTACCGTGGGGGATTCCAGTTAACAAGCCGGGATATGAAGACAAGGTCTTTTACGTATGGTTTGATGCGCCGTGGGGATATGTATCGATTTCGCAGCTTGCTAATGACCGGTGGGCTGATTGGTGGCATGGCGGCGAAAACTGCCACTATGCGCAGTTCATGGGCAAGGATAATATAAAGTTCCATTCGCTGTTCTTCCCGGGCCAGGAATTTGCCTGGCGCGGCGGAAATTGGAAGAAAGTGGACCTGTTGAAAGGCCTGTATTTTCTGAACTTTGAAGGCGATAAGATTTCCAAGTCAAATAATCACGGCATATTCTTGGATACTGCGCTGGAAGACGCGCCTGCGGACGCATGGCGTTATGCGCTTATGGCGTCTGCACCGGAAACGGACGATACAGACTTTACGATTCAGCGATTCGCGGATATTGTTAATAAAGATTTAAACGGCATGCTGGGTAATTTTGTTTCACGCGTGTGTAAGCTGACCGAGAAAAATTTTGGCGGCGTTGTTCCTGGTGGGGCCGGTTTGCCAAGCCGGCCTGAAAAGGACGCGCTAGCAGCGCGTCCCTACCAAGAGCTGGAATCTGCGATCAATTCCAAGCTCTCTGAACTTACCGATGCGCTGGAAAAGTGCGAATTCAGAAAAGGGGTCGCCGCGCTGCGCGAGATCTGGGCCGCCGGCAACGAATTCATGACGCGGGCCGAACCGTGGGCGCTGATAAAAAATGGCGATACGGACGGCGCTGCGGCTGTTTTAAACGAGTGTTTTCAGCTGATTGATTTTTATGCGCGGGTGTCGAGCCCTTTCATTCCGGCGACCGCGGCAAAAATGCAGGGGATATTTGGTGGGGACGCGCTGCCGGCGCGTCCATCTGATAGTGGGCGCGCCCGCAGCGCGGCCCTACCGTGGCCGGCGGCATACGAACGCCGAATTGCAGACAACACGCCGTTTATCGTGCCTGAAAATCTGTTCGAACGCATAGATGATGCCAAAGTCACGGAAATGATGGAAAAATATACCAAGAAATCACCGAAAATCGTAATCGCAAAGATTTTGACTGTGGAAAAACATCCAGAATCAGACCGTTTGAATGTGCTGTCCGTGGATGCCGGCGACGGCAAGCCGCTTCAAATCGTATGCGGCTGTCCAAATGTGCACCCGGGGCTGATTGGCGTTTTGGCCAAGATTGGCGCGCTGTTGCCCGGCTCCGATACTCCTATTGCTGCGCGCAAAATGCGCGGTGTTGTATCTTATGGCATGATGTGTGGCCCGGACGAAATCGGGCTTTCCGACAAATATGAAGAACATCTTGCCGAAATGCCTGAAGATTCAGTGATTGGCACGGAATTCAAGGTCAAATGAGGCCAGAGATAAAACTTGTTTTAATGTCGTGCTGTGCGCCCTGCTCTGCCGGGGCCGTTCGGCAATTAAAGGAATCGTCCGAAATCGCAGATTTCATTGTTTTATTCTATAATCCGAATATATTTCCCGAATCGGAATATAGCAAGCGTCTTGCGGAACAAATCCGGCTGTGCGAAGGTTTAGGCGTTAAATATGCCGTCTGTGGCGTGGATGATTATGAAAAAGAACATGCAGAATGGCGCGAATGCATCCGCGGGCTGGAAGAGGGCCCAGAACGAGGGGAAAGGTGCGCAGCATGCTTTAAAATGCGGTTCGCGTTTGGAATGCGCTGGGCCCGTGACAATGGATATAATGCCATTGCATCGGTTTTTGGGGTGTCTCGCCATAAATCCCAGGCTCAGGTTGATGCCGCCGTAAGAAATGCGATAAATAACGATGAAAAAATGGCAATTAAGTATATCCCGATTCAATGGGATGACGAATTGCGGCAAAAAATGACCAAAGAATCAGATTTTTACCGTCAAAAATACTGCGGGTGCGAATTTTCTTTCAGAGAACCAACAAAAAAATAATATATACGGTATGTTAATACCGTATTGGGAATAAAAGTTGGTTCAAATATGAACAGTATTTTTTATACAGATGTTTTTATTATGTGATTCAAAAATATTTTTCCAACCAATAAAGACTCATAAACCACCGATCTTATTATTTGCAAATAAATTTGTAATAAAAAATCACGATTTTATTTTGCGGCAAAATTAGAAAATCAGCGGATCGTTTTCTTGTATTTGATGAAATATTTTCAAAAATAGTATGATAAAAACAGATGCTTTTTACAGTTTTGCGACGGATACATATGCGGCAATATATTCTAGTATATATTCGCGCTATATTTTGTCTAAGGGCGGGATATACTGGGTCCTAGGCTGAGCATATATTCACAATTAATGGATTTGGCAGATTAATCTTTATATGTTCGCGGAATTTTTCAGAATTGTTTTTGCGATTTGCAAAAACATGAAAGATTATTCATAAAATTTATCTGGTTTTGCGAATTTTTTTCTTCAAAATCGATTCGGATGTCTGCCCGTCATCGGATAATTCCAATGCGCGCAAATATGCTTCGCGCGCTTTCTTTGCATCGCCCGATTCGACATACATATCACCCAGATGTTCAAACATTGCTGAATTCGATTGCGCAACTTTTGCAATTTTTTGCAAAATCGAAATTGCAGATTCGACGCCTTCTTTTTTCCATACAATCATAGCCAAAGTATCCCATGCGCCTATGTCGGACGGGAACTTTTTCAGCAATATCATTGCGATCTGGTATGCTTCATCCAGATTTTGCCCGGATTCCGCCCAGACTTGGGCCTGTTCAGCCAAAATGCCGGTGTCGCGTGGCGAAAGATCGGCCGCATGAGTAATATCAGCATCCGCACGGACCAGGTCGCCAGACTGCCGATATATCCGCGTGCGCAGGGTTAATAAAAATGCGCGGCCCATATCTGTCAAATCTGGTGTTTTCAAGGCGCGATTTACGACCTTTAAAGCATCATTTTCCCGGCCTTTTTGAAGGTTTTTATCAACCAATTTCAATATTGCCGGCATAAACAATGGGTTTTTATCGAGCGCGGACGTCAGCATCTTTCGCATTTTATAGAAATTACCGGCCTTTTCGGCATTTTTTAATAGGATAAATGGCTGATAAAGACTGTCGTTGCCGATCTTATTAAAGAATTCATCCGCTTTATCATAATTGCCTGAATTATAGAAAAACGCGCCCATGTAATAATTCAG
>JAIRZE010000077.1 GCA_031267375.1 Rickettsiales bacterium
CATTAAACCCGCGCCGGCCATTGGATTTGCAACCATTAATCCGACGCCCAAAGCCTGGACTATCAAAGAGCGCACCATTTCCGCGTGCATACGATCGGCCATTTGCGCCATATGTCCGCCCAGCATATGCCCCAATTCGTGGGCTATGACGGCCTGCAAAGCGCCCGGCGTTTTTATGCGGGTCAATAATCCGGTGTAAATATAAACATCTTCGCCGCCTGCGACAAAAGCGTTAAAGTCGTCATCGCCCAGAATATGCACCCGCAAGCGCCCGTTTGGAATTTCAGCGGCGCGCGCCAGCGGACTGATGAGTTCGGTCAAATAAGATTCAATTTCCGTGTCGCGAATTTCGGTCGCCGAAAACAAGGCGGTGGGAATCAGGCAAAAGGCAAAGATTGCGAAAAGTTTCTTCATTGCTTGTATTTTATTGTAAATTAATAATAAATGAAATATAATTTTAACAATGAATGCTGATTTGCTTTCTTTTCTGAACACGGACTTGCAATTTATCAAAGGCGTCGGACCCATTTTGGCCGCGCGTATGGATGACCTTTTGGGCGGGCGCACCGTTCGCCACTTTCTGCTGCACAAGCCGTCCTATGTTCGTCCGCGCAGCACGGCAGAGGCAATCGCAAACGCCGCGCCCGGCGAAATCCTGACCATTGCCGTCCAAGTGGTTCAGCACAAGCCCGCCGGCAGTTTTCGCGGGCGGCGAACGCCTACGCAAATAATTTGCAAAGACAAGCTGGGCGGCACATTGACCCTGCAATTTTTCGGCACCAGCTTTTTGGATTACTGGCTGCAAAAACTGCCCGTCGGCGAATGGCGCATTGTCAGCGGCAAAATGGATACGGGGCGATATGGCGCGACTATCAATCATCCGGACTTTATTGAGCGGCTGGAAGACAGCGCGAAAATACCGGCTTTCCAGGCGGTATATCCGATCAGCACGGGCCTGACGCAAAAGATTATGACAAACGCCCGCGACGCGATTTTTGAAAAGCTGCCGGAAACAGATACAGACAACGAATTTTGGAAAGCAATTCGCGCCATACATCACCCGCAGACAAACGAAGATTTATCCGCTGGCGCGCGCGCCTTGCAAACCCTGGCTTACAGCGAATTGTTTTCTCATCAGATTGAAATCGCAACAACCCGCGCGCGGCGCAAGCGCGGAATAGCCGGGCATTCTATTCCCGGCGACGGAACATTGCGCGCTAAATTATTGGCGGCCCTGCCATTCAAATTAACCCGCGCCCAGGACGCGGCGCTGGGCGAGATAGACAATGATATGGCGCGGCCGGAACCTATGATGCGCCTGGTTCAGGGCGATGTCGGCAGCGGAAAAACCATAGTCGCATTGCTTGCAATGCTGAACGCGGCGGAGTCAAAATTTCAATCCGTTTTGCTGGCGCCTACGGACGCATTGGCGCAGCAGCATTTTGCAAAGATAAAGCCTTTGTGCGATAAGCTGGGCGTCGTGTGCGAAATCTTGACCGGCCGCGACAAAGGAAAAATTCAAAAAGAAAAATTGCTTTCGCTGCGATCGGGGCTGGCGCGCATAATCATCGGCACGCACGCTTTGTTTCAAGACGCGGTGGAATATAAAAATCTGGGCCTGATCATCATTGACGAACAGCACAGATTCGGCGTGGCCCAGCGCGGCGCTATGGCGGCAAAGGGAAACCGGCCGGACTTGCTGGCATTGTCCGCGACGCCGATACCGCGAACTTTGTCAATGACTATGTACGGAGATATGGATATATCAATCATAAATGAAAAGCCCGCGGGACGCCTGCCGATAAAGACCACCAAATTGGGCGTGTCAATGATTGCAAACCTGACGGAAAGATTGCGCCTGCAAATAACGGCCGGCGCGAAAGTATTCTGGGTCTGCCCGTTCGTTGCGGAATCCGAAGACAATGCGGCTGCGGCAATCACTCGGGCGGAATACTTGAAAGCAAATATGCCGGACGGAATTGTGGGATTGGTGCACGGGCAAATGGACAAGAAAGAGCGCGACAGAGTTATGGCTGATTTCGCCGATCCGAATGGAGAAATAAAATTACTGGTCGCGACCAGCGTGATAGAGGTCGGCATAGATGTCCCAGCCGCCACGATTATGGTTATTGAAAATGCAGAGCGCTTTGGCTTGTCCGCGTTGCATCAATTGCGCGGACGCGTGGGCCGCGGTTCGGGGCAGTCTTTTTGCGTGCTGATGTTCGGATACGGAATTACCGAAGACGGACAAAAGAGATTGCAAATTTTGTGCGAAACGGACGACGGGTTTGCGATAGCGGAACAAGACTTGATGATGCGCGGGGTTGGGGAATTGATGGGAACGAAACAGAGCGGATGGATACCGTATTATTTTGTGGATTATCGCGAGCATCGGGATCTGTTCAAACTTGCGCAAATAAGGGCTATGGAACTGGCGGAGAGCGATCCGAAATTGGACTCTGAAGAATTGGTAGAAGGGATCGGGTTGAGTGCGAAAGACTTGATGTATATATTTGACCGCACCGCAGAAGTCAGGGGTTAGAGTTTAGAGATCTCTCTAAGCCTTTCAACTAATAAATAAACAAAAGTTTTTGGATTATCTGTACCAGATAGTTCTGCAGCTTTGTTTATTATTTTAGAATTCTTAATCGCTGTATCCGTATGTTCTTTAATTCTATCATAAATACCTCTTGATGATTTTGTGTATGAACCAAAAATACTGCTATTAACTTTTTTTAATTCCTTTATCAATTCATCAGATTTATCATACGGTTTAGCTGAGTTATTAAAATGCATTAGAAACCAAGTTTCAAACGAAATTACAGAGTATATTGCTTTTACAGATGTTGATTTAGAATCAATATTTTTAATGTTATTAATCGCCAAATCAAACCCAGTGTGTTTATCCTTATCAAACACACAATATATTTCATCATAGTTGCTAAGTTCTCTTTCCGCCCTTTCTGCAATAGTTTGCGGTGCCGGTCCGTCGTGTTGTATTGCAACCCCTTCTGAATCATCAGAATTTATATTTACTACTTTGATGCCGAAATCATCACACATAGCTCTGAAATATAACGGCTCTGTCTCTTTCCCTTCGGTCAAAATTAACACCAAAGGCTTTGCCTTTGATGTTTTTTCCGGACGGGTAAAATTTATTATAGGTAAATGAGGCATTATTTAGCACCACCTATATTTGGTAATCCGTCATAACTACCTTTTTCATATCTTCTGCGCAACGATATGGCATCATTACGGTTTTCTTTTTCTAAAACAGAGTACAAATTAGAAGAATATCCATTTTTCTTATCAACGATATATAATTCTTCCCTGGAATGTTTATTCCATACAGATGTATCGTGCGTAGTATATAACAATTGAGCATTGTGAGAATTTATTTTCTTGTCCAAAAATAAACTTTCTATGTATTCCAGCTCCTTAAAATGCAAGCTTCTATTTATTTCATCAACCACTAAAACAAGCCCATTATCCAAAACATCGCACAATGGCCCAGCCAAGGCAAATAAAACCTTTGTTCCATCAGAAGCAGTGGTATCAAAATCTAATTCTACCAAAGTACCATTTTCTTTCTTATGGACCGATATATTTTCAAAAGTTTTTGCAAGATCCGGATTTTTTGACACCATTTCAGAAAATTCCTTCCTGAAACTCTGCGGCATATCATTTTCAGTCAAAGTTCTTTCCGCCACAATTATATTTTCTATGCCAACATCCGCATTTTTAATGAATGTCAGAATCCTATCGTGGCATTTATCATTATTGAATTGCCTAGATGTAAATTTATCGGATAAAACTTCTGCGCCATTATCAAGAATATGAAATTTGCCTATACCGCCAATCAGTTTTTTTAGCTCATATTGATTTTTTAATATTGCGATATTTGATAGCAACAATGTATTCTTTCTGCATTCTTTTATCCAAGAAATATTATAATCTTTCAGATATTTGCTATCTATGAACCAGCTTCCTATTTCTTGCTCAGATTTTCTGATAAACCACTTTTGCGGTTTATCTTCACCTTTTGGAATAACATAAAGCCATTCGTCTAAAATTTCTTCTTTTGTCGCCGCAAAACCATACTGATACAACACGCTATCTTCAATGATAACAATCTCAAATTCCGAAGGCTCTTTATAACTTGTTTCATCTAAAACATATGGCGCAACATCTATTTCTTCATTTAATCCGTTCTTATAGGATGATTTAATGAATTTGCACATAAATTTTAACGCTGTCAGAAAGTTGCTCTTACCTGATGCATTTGGCCCAGATATTACAGCCATATTAAGTAAATACGGAATATTTTTTATACCAGTTTCAAATGAATTCAGCCCGGCTTTCTTTGACATCATATAAAGCGTTTGTTTTTCTTTGAAAGATTTATAGTTTGAAATAGAAAAACTTACCAACATTTATGGCACCTTTACATTTTTTGTAATTTTAACATAAATTTTACTTGAAAGCAAATATATTTTTGACAAAAAAATGCGGGCATCGCCCGCATTTTTCTATTCCCCGATAATCTTTTTCCAAAATGGTTTTGGTTTCGGCGGGACTGGTTTTCTCCGCCTACGGCGCTGCGGCGCATTCTGTACCGCTTTCTTCGCTTCCGTATGCTCTGCATTCTTCTTTTTCACATCGCTGCTGGGCGCGTGCGCAGTCAAAACTTCGTCCATTTTGCCCGCTTCTGGCGCTACCCTTTGAATTGAATACTGATCTATATTCATCAGGCTGTCGTCGCCAACTATCACTATTTCAGTTTCAAACTTATTCTCCATTTCCGCAAGCTCTGCACGCTTTGCATTCAACAGATAAATAGCGACATCGCTGGGCACCGTCATTATTATCTTCTGTGCCGTTTTCGCCAGCAATTTTTCCTGCAAGTGCCGGAACAAAATAACCGCCGCCGTTTGAATAGACGGAACAACCCCCGCCCCCATACAATGCGGACACTGAACATAGCTGCTTTCTATAAAGCTGCTGCGCAGCCGCTGGCGCGACAGCATCAGGACCCCGAAATTATTGATTTTCGCAACTTGGGTACGGGCGCGGTCGCGCTTCATAACCTCTCGCATTCTGGTTTCCAGCTTCCGGTTATTCCGCTCTTCCTCCATATCAATAAAGTCAATAGCGACAATTCCGGCCAAATCGCGCAGGCGCAATTGCAAAGCAATTTCTTCCGCCGCTTCCAGATTGGTGTTCAGCGCGGTTTGCTCTATATCCTTTTCCTTGATCGCGCGCGAAGAGTTAACATCTATCGTAACCATAGCCTCGGTCGCGTTAATCACCAAGGATCCGCCCGACGGCAAGTTCACATAGGGGCCGTGCAGCCCTTCCAATTGCTTTTCCACGCCGGCTTTGACGAACAGCGGAACCGCCGCGTCTTTGTATTCCACCAGCTGCTTTTTTGGCGCTGTTCCGTGCATTTGCTGGAAATAGTTCTTTGCCGCTTCAAAAGCCTCGCTTCCCTGGACCACCAAGACATCTTCGGGCTCGCTCAGGAAATCGCGCACCACGCGGCGCAGCAGCGAATCTTCGGTGTGAATAGTGCTGGGCGCCACCGCTTCCAAGGTATTTTTGCGGATTTCGTTCCACAGGCCCGTCAAATACTCGTAATCTTTCTTTATATCGTCGCCGGTCGCGCCAAAGGCCGCGGTGCGCAGCACCACCGTCATTCCGCGCGGGATTTTCAGACCGTGCAGTATATCGCGCAGGCGCGCCCGTTCCGGACGATCGCTGATTTTCTTGGAAATGCCGTATGAATTGCGCTTTCTGGAATTCGGCATCAAAACCGCAAACCGGCCCGCCAGCGACAAATAGGTAGTCATAGAGGCGCCTTTCATTCCGCGCTCTTCCTTTACCCCTTGGATCAGCAGAATCTGCTTTGGCTTTATGACATCCTGAATTTTGAATTCGCGGGCGCGTTTTTGAAATTCCTTGTTGTCTTCGCCGGCGTCGTTGTCGTCGTATTCGGCAACTTCGTCATTGTCATCCGGATCGGTGTCGTCGTCAACAATGGCGGCGTGCGCCAGTTCAAGAAGCTTCTTTTTTTGTTCCGGAGAAACCTGATAATAATCGGGATGAATTTCCGAAAAAGGCAGAAATCCGTTCTTGCCAGAGCCATAGTCTACAAAGCACGCTTGCAAAGACGGCTCTACGCGTATGACTTTGGACAGGTAAATATTGCCTTTGATTTGGGGTTTAGTCGTTGTTTCTACATCAAAATCAGAAACCCGATTGTTTGATGAATCGGCCACCACCACCCGGGTCTCTTCCGGGTGGACTGCATCCACATATATTCGTTTTGACATTAAATAATCCTTTGTTTGTTGGCATCAAAGCAACAGTACCAACCCGTCCCTGTGGGCGTTTAGCCATTCCAAAGGACTGCGCCAAGATGACGGCCGGCGCGAAAATTGATAAAAATAAAGTCAGACCACTGAACATTATTTCGCCTGTATTTTAATGCAAAATAATGTTAGCACGGGTATTGCCAAAGCGCAAGGAGAAAGATTATATTCACGATAACAGCCAATCTATCGCATTGACTATTTTTATACCTTTGTATGAATTCTGCGGTATAACCCCAAGCGTAAGTATAGTTTTTGGGAAATTATCCGGCACTTGCTCTAATGACGACAATTCCCGCAATAATGTTCTTTCTGAATCAACAGACAATGCAACTTGATAGTATTCTGTTGAATCTGCTTTTTCACAAACAAAATCCACTTCTTTATCATTACCAACACGGCCGCTGAATACCCTGTATCCGCGGCGGAGCAGTTCCAGATAAACCATATTTTCCAATATATGCCCGCCGTCTATCGTCTTGTTTCCGCCCAGCATATAATAGCGAAGCCCTGTATCCACCGCATAGTATTTGGAATTAGTCCTTAATAACTCTCTGCCTTTTAATTGCTGCCTGTCGCATTGATAAAACAAGAAACTCTCTTTCAATGCATCTACTATTTTTTGGATTTTGGATACATAAAGATTTTTATCATTCGGCAAAAACTTAAATTCAGTATTTACAGAGTTCATTATGTTATTAAATGAAGTCTCGTTGCCGACATTGCTGAATAAAAATTTAACTATCCTGTTTATCTCTGAAATGCTGTCTATGCCTGTCCGCAAAGATATGTCCTTGGCAACTATGGTATTATATAGGCTATCAAGGTATTTCTGTATTTCTGTATTCGGAACATTCAGTCCACCTGGCAACCCGTTTTTTGCCGTCGGCTCAGCCTTGATAAGTTTTGCTATATCTGGAAAACCGCCGTATTCCCTGTATATGTCAAATAAAGCATTTTTCCAAAAATCCTTATGCTCAAAACCGGATGCAAACTCCCTAAACGATAGCGGGAACATTTTTATTTCCATATAGCGACCGGACAGCAGAGTTGAAAGCTTTTGAGAATACATATAGGCATTAGAGCCCGTCAGATATAAATCTATGTTTTTCAGCAGTCTTAAACTATTCACAGCCCGCTGAAATTCCGGCACCATTTGTATCTCGTCCAAAAATACATAATTCATTTTGCTTTTCAGGACTTTTGACTTTATAAAATCGTGCAATTTTTTCCAGTCCAGCAATTCCGTAAAATCGGCATTTTCAAAATTTATGTTTATTATCTGATTATCTTTGACACCAGATTTTTTAAGATTGTCTTGAAATAGGGCAAAAAGGGTGGATTTGCCACAACGACGAACCCCTGATATTATTTTTATAAAATCAGACTTGTCTTTCCATTGTTCCAGTTGTGCCAAGTATTCCGGACGATTTATCATCTTGTGCCCCTTTATGTATTAAAATATAACACACAAAACCAGCCAAGTAAAGCATTTTATTAAAATAATTCACAAAACGATAAAAAATATAGTTTTTATTAAAAATATTTATAATATTGAGTGTGTCATCTCTTTCCTGGCAATTTTGGCAGTTTCGGGATATGGGATTTCAGCTTGTCCGTTGCGGCCTTTGCCTCGGCCAGCCAGCGCTTCATCCTGGCGCGCAGTAAATTCTCGTACAAAAGGAACAGTCCGCCCGCCCCTATCAGCGGAATTACATAATAAATTATCCGAAATGCCAGCAAGGCCCCGAAAATATCCGCCCGCGCCACATCCCCAGGCAAGGCCAGCAAGAATATGCTTTCAAAAACACCAATTCCGCCCGGAACTTGGCTGAAAACGCCCGCCGTTTGCGCTATTACAAAAATCCCTATGAACATTGTAAACGGTAATTCTACAAACGGTATCAGGCAAAAATACAGCACCAAGCCCGCCAGCGCGCTGTCTATCAGGCCCAAAGTCATTTGAAATATAGCCTGGCGCGTTGTCGGCACCGCAAAGTGCAATTCGCCTATCTTTATCGTCTTTTTGGCGAAAAACGCCGTCATAGCAAAATATGCCCCCAGTGAGGCGCAGCAAAACAAAAACAACCCGTGAATTCCGATAGACGCGCCAATAGAACTGCTGAACAAGTCGTGCGGCACCATAAAATATCCGCATATCATTATCGCAGCGCAGCCCAAAAAGTATGTAAATCCGTTGAAAGTCAAGATTTTTACTATTTCTCCGGCGCGAATCCGCCACCTGGTGTATAATCTGTATCTGATAGCGCCGCCGCTGACAACGGCGTGGCCCGCGTTATTGCTGATCGCAAAGCCCAGCATTCCGGCCAGCATCCATTTCCACCAAGCAACCATTTTTCCAATATATCGCAGCGCCAGAAAATCATAGAAAGACAAAGCTATATATCCCGTCAAGCAGGCAATGGATGCCCAGACCAAGTTTATGAATGGGATATGCCACAAAGCGCGGGCAATATCATAAAGGGAATAGTTTCGCAGCTGCCAGTACAGCATACCGGCGGCAACCAGGAAAAAGAAGAGCCCAGCCCAAGATACAATTTTTTTGAATAATCGTTTTACTTTTGCAGTATTAGCAGACATAAAAATCCTTTTCAGCAAATGGAATGGTAAATCGTCGCAAGGATTTAGTCAAGGGGGAAGTGGGATATAGGTTGGGATAGGGATAGGGATAGGGATAGGGATAGGGATAGGGATAGGGATAGGGATAGGGTTGCGATGTGTGATGCACATCACATATAAATATAGTGAAACAATTAAGCTCGGTGGAAATTCCCCTTCCCACGGGGAAGGGGTGCCCACGAAGTGGGCGGGGTAGGGGTTATAAAGTATATGTTTTTGTATTATTGTATTACTACGATAATACAAAATTATATCATTATATCGTTATATCGTGATATAACGATATAATGCATTATGACCCATACCCCGGCGCTACGCCCGTCTCCGCTTCGCTTCGCCGTGGCAAGCGATGCCACCCCTTTCCGGGGGAAAGAGGATTTCCCACCGAGTTTAATAACAACATAAAAAAGTACAAAATTTTTTATATACAAAATAAATGTGTTTATTGTATCATTCAGATGACGCCGCTGGCGCGGCGTTTATGAAATTTGTCTGAAAATATATATTTTACACTTGTATAAGCTGGTCATAATTTACTAAAATGGTAAAAGAGATAAGGGGAAAAAGATGCCCAATA
>JAIRZE010000078.1 GCA_031267375.1 Rickettsiales bacterium
AACCCACCCCCCGGCGCTTTGCGCCGGCCCCCGCCGCAAGGGCGGGGGCAATGCTTCGCATTTTATAAACGCATAATTATCTGACAATCTTCAAATCGCGGATCAGGCTGTCAACCACAAAATCACGGCGCGCCCAGACGGAATCCGATATTTTCCCGCCCGCAAATTCATACATATAATCTTTGTGATTCGCGACACGCAATTTGTTCTTGTAAGCGCTCGGATTTTTCGCATATTTCAACACATTGTTTTTATAGCAATTCTTATAGGCGTGCAAATACCGCCCTATTCCGCGAAGCATCGCGGAATCAATATGCCCCCCCCCCGACCGTTTCATCCAGAGTATAAGCTGACAGCTCGTTATCTATCGCATTTTCAGCGCGTTTACTTTCGGATAAACTTGCACTGAAAATATCCGCCTTGCGATTGTGAATATGCCATTTTTCGTGTTCAAACACACGCGGCAATAATTGACGGTTAGCCGCTATATGATCCAAAATCCGCTTATTAGAACTCTTTGTATATAAATTATAAAATCCTATTTCTGTATCGGACGACCACCCAAACCCGCTGGTGCGGCGCGTTTCTGCAACGGACTTTATTTCTTTGTCCACTATTTTCAATTTATATCCGTATATGCATCCGTCAACCAGGGCCCTTGAAACAGCTTGGCTCAGTTCAAGATTTTCAGAAAAATTATAAGAAACATTGAATAAGTCGTACCGATGCGGCCCGACCTGCGTATTTTCTTTTTTGCGAGAATTACTGGTAGTCGCGCCCAGGCCCAGCAGCGCAAGTATTGCAATTTTGTAAAAATATGGCTTTATTTTCATAAATTCAATATAATTGTTATAATTCGTTTGTCAAGACAAAACACTTGACAAATAACATAAAAGTATTATATTTGTATTATGATAAAAAACAACGCAAAGACTTTGCACAATCTTTACAAAGGCCAATTCACCTATATCTTGTCCGGACAACTGGACAAGGATCTGTTGTTTATACACAACAATCCTCCGCTGTCTTTGGTTCAAGAATGGGATAAAAACGGCAATAAAGAATCCCCAATATTGACGCACACAGATAACCGTAGCAAACAAATGATCAATGCGGCCATTGACAATCACGAAATTTTCTCGGACGATATTAATATCAATTACAAAACAAATACTATTTCCGCAAAGTACACAAAATTAGAATCTGCAATCCGCGCGATGGAATATTTCCCGTCCGCTCAGATTTCTGTCAGCGTGTCTTTGGCGGAATCCGACGCACACATCAGCCGCAAAAATAATATAAAGCACGATGACGGAATAACAGCCGAATCCGCAATTAAATTTACCCGCGGCTGGTTGCTTGCGGATCCGATGATTGAGCACGAAAATCAAACGCTGGCCAAGAAAATAAGAAAACTGGCGCCAGTGCTTATCAGCTGGGACGGGCGGCAGAATGTTTGGGAATATATGCAGACCCAGAAATGGGACGCGGCTGTCATAAACTATGATTTCAAAAAGATTTTTCAATTTGACCGCAATACGAATATAATAAATGAAGTGATTGAAAAAGAATGGAAAGCGGCCGCGCGCGCGACATTTCGCAGTCTGGAAAAAGCACTTATCAAAGAAAGATTTGTAAAGCCGGCCCCTGATAGCGAAGCTGATGAGATTTGCGAAAGAATCGGCGCATTAAGCTCTGAAATTGATCTGTATTTGAAATCCCAGACCGAGCATACGATATAGATGAAATAAAACTCGGTGGTACTTCCCCTTCCCCCCGGGAAGGGATGGCATCGCGAAGCGATGACGGGGTAAGGGTAAGAATCATACATAGGTTGTTTTTATGACCCTTACCCCGGCGCTACGCGCCACCCCTTCCCAGGGGGAAGGGGAATTTGCACCGAACTTAATTTCCACAAAACTCCAAAACCCGCGGGTCAAATATAACATCGCGATCCCGCAGCGGCGACGCTATGTGCATATCCGCCGCACTGCGCGTGCGCGACAGCGCCACATAGGTTTGCCCGTGCGCAAACGCCCCCCGCGATATATCCACCACAACCGCGTCCAATGTTTTTCCCTGGGCCTTGTGTATCGTCATCGCATAGCCCAACGCCAGCGGAAACTGCTTGTACGCGCCGGTTTCATTTTCTACTAATTTCTGAGTTTCCGGATCGTTGCCGTATTCAATCTTCTGCCACTTTTCAGGCTTTACAACAACGATATTATTTTTCTTGTTCAGCATTTTTACTTTGATTTCCGTGGCGCCAAGGTGCTCTACTATCGCCATCGCGCCGTTAAAGCATTCTTCGCCGGATTCGCGCACAGTCCGCGTGAACATTACCAAAGCCCCGACTTTCAGGCACAACTCCAACGGCGACGGAGTATCTTTTTCAGGGAAATTTCCGGTCAATTGTCCGCGGTATAAAATTTCCGGCGCATTTATTTGCGCAAGTTTATCATTATTGATTCTTTCCGCAACCGCGCGGAATGGGGTTATCAAGACCGCATTCTGGCGCCGCTGATCGTCCTCTATTTTCAAAGCGTTAAAAAAGCACAACGCGGCCCCGGATGAATCGTCGCCATTGCGCAGGCAAGTCAATTTTTCCAGCAATTCCGTATCGTTCTGGCGATACACAAAATCAAAATTAGTTTTTACAAAGTTCGCCCGCTTGTACGCGTTTGAATCAAAAAAATAAGAATTCGGCTGACCATAAGCCTCTTCATAAAACTTTTCCGCGTCGCGCGTGATGACGGGCGGCAGCTGGAATAAATCGCCGATAGCGACGACTTGCAGGCCGCCAAAAGGCTTGTTGTTTTTCCGCGCCTGGCGCGCCAAAATATCCATAGCGTCCAGCAGATCCGGCGACACCATAGATATTTCATCAATGACCAGCAAGTCTGCGGCGGTCAGGACATTGCGCGGCTTGGACCGCAGCTTCAAAAATTCGGGCATAACGAAATCGCGCGGCGCGATCTGAAACAGCGAGTGTATGGTCTGACCGCCGATATTCAGCGCGCTGACGGCCGTTGGACAGGCGCAGATTATGCGCTTTTGTGAAGCGGATTTCAGATAGTTGATGAATGTGGATTTTCCGGTTCCGGCCTGACCCAGGATAAGAAGATTGTCGCCGCCCTGTTCAATTCTGTTGAAAGCGGCCATTTGGATTTCGTTCAAGATCGGTGCGATAAGGGACATCGGTGGCTTATCATATATGATTTATAATCTTATGGCAACTATATAAAAAGGGGGAATAGATAGGACGGTTTTAGAACTTAGACCTGCCCGTCTTTTTGCTTCGCAAAAAGCCGCGGCACTCAATTTTCCAACGCTCGCCTTTGGCTCGCTTGTAAAATTGGTGGGTCGGCAGGGTTCCCGCCTGCGCGGGAATGACAACAGCTATGTTAGTGGAAATATTTTATATTATAATGGTGGGTCGGCAGGGACTCGAACCCCGGACCAAAGCGTTATGAGCAATAAGAGCTGAAAATCAAAAAACGCAGATTTCTGCCCGTTTTCGCCGATAATTTGCCCGCCCGAAAAATTCTGTGTAGCGTATGTGTAAACGGCAAACGTCATTTTTGACCTGTTTATTATGATACTGGTCGTATTCTATAAAATCTATTTATTGTAAAATTTATAGAATATAAACATACAAACTTCTTGACTTTTAGTGTTTTGTAGAATAGAATGCCTGTAAAAGAGGCAAAATAATGAAAAGTGCATCAGAAACTTTTGTAGATAGACCGCAGTACTTGGCAGATTTACAGGTATGGCGCGGCAAAACCGAAGTTATAAAAATAATAACCGGAATACGTCGTTCAGGCAAGTCCACGTTGTTTCGCCTGTTCCAGTTTGATTTGCAGATGAATCATGGCGTGGGCAATAATCAAATACAGGATATAAATTTTGAAGATGCCAATTTTTCGGAATTATTGGACTGGAAGAAACTTCACGATTATATAAAGTCAAAACTGGTTCCGAACGAGATAAATTATGTGTAAAATGACAGAACAGATAGAAAAAATATTAGCCGAACTCAAAGCAATTCAAGCAAAATTGCCCGAATTGCGTGATTTG
>JAIRZE010000094.1 GCA_031267375.1 Rickettsiales bacterium
CCGCCGGGATAAATTTGAAAATCCGCGCCATTGCTGATAGACAGTTGCTGGCCGGCACGAATTCCTATATCCCCGGCGTGAATTTCGCCGGATACATATACATCGCTGTTGAAATGCGCTTCCCCGGAAACTGACAGTTCTTTGTCTATCTGCGCGTCGCCGCCGATAATAGCGCTGGCGCCGCTTTGCAATTCGCCTTCTGTTCTAATATCTCCGCCGGCGCGAACTTCAAACCCGACATTTATATCCCCGTTGACGGTCATATCCGTGCCGAATGTTTTTTGACCGCCGATAGTTTCATCGCCGGTTTTGTGAACCAAATCGGAATCAGTCGGAATAGCGGCGACGATATTATCAACATAGGATTTTGATGCCATATCAGCAGCGGCTGGCAGACTTGCCGCGAATAACAAGATAAGAAAAATCGGGAAAATTTTTCTCAACGGGTTTTAACCTCCGTGAAATTCAACATAAAAGCAAGACCCCGATGCGACGGCGCCGCGGTGGAAAAACGGCCGGCGCAAAGCGCCGCCCGCGTTAATAAAGACACCTGTGTGTGTGTGTGTGTGTGTGTGTGTAGCTTTCGTGCATTGATTTCTCACAATGGTTGTATTCTGCGGGTTTCGCTCGGACTTCGTCCTGCGCGTATCCTCGTAAGGCAATAAATTGCCAACTCGGATTCAGCGTTTTCTGCATATATTTCTCTCTATACTATCTTATGCAGTTTAGAAAATTCCGCGGGGCCCTGTAAAGCGTTTATTTGCAATTTTGATTTTTATGTAAAGTTCAAAGCACACACCTGTCATTATAATCGCGAAGCGATTCCTGCCCCCGTTTTCGGGGGCAGGAGTCGCCTTCGGCGATTAGCCACTCTCACGCATAATTTTCTGGAAATACTCAAAAGATGTGCTATCTTCTGCAAGAGAATGTAGTCGCAATGCCTAATAAAAGGACCGGCTATGATTATGACAGCTGCAAACCAATATATTATAAACCAAGAGGCAACCGGCGCCTATATTACCAGTCCCGGCAAATCAAAGCTGCACGCCAGCAGCAAAGGATATTTGACAAAGACCAGCGCGGGTAAAGAACATCAATGGCTATATCAAATTTTAATAAAAAAGAACGAATGGCGGCACCTTGACTCTGATGCCAGCAAAAATTTTGTAATAATATTAGACAAGCGGGCAATATCCAAATTATTTGTTCATCATCTGCCCAGACTGATATTATCAAAAAAATCAGATAAACTATTATTTGACGAAGCGCATTTTTGCAAAACATTCGGAATGGACTGCATTGACAAGATAAGCGATTTTTACGATCCGGATCTGGATGACTTTTGGCCAAACGGCGGTCGTTATCTGATTCAATACAGATTGCGCGACCAGCATTTCAGTATAAAGTTCGGCCTGTTGGATTCTGAATTTCAACCTTTGACCACTGGCTGGGATAAAATAAATCTGCACAGGTGCGACCACGCCGATATTGATGATTGGCTGAAATACGGTAAAGAAGTGGATGCGGATAAATTCAGAATTGCGGACGCGTATAATGAAAAGCTGGACGGCACAAAAGATGTGTGCAGATTTGAATTTATTAACCGCAATCAGCAGATATTCGCGGACCAAGATAAAGTGGCATTGCGATTCGCCGACCAATCCGCAAAATTAAGACAAGATTTATTGCTTGGCAGATAATAGTAAAAATACTGCCTTTTGCCTTTTGACTTCTGCCTTAAAAAAACGCGCCCCGGTGGGGCGCGTTTTTTTTACCAGCTGTGCTTTAACTTCATCATCAAAATCCCCTCTGACCCAAAGTCATCCGTATGATTCGGATGCAGGCGATATATTACCCCCACCGCCGCATTCGTATTCTCGTCTATTCCAAATCTATACATCGCGCTGAACCGAGTTTCACGCTTTTCCGGCGCCAGATTCAAATTGCCGGCATAAGTATCCGCGACCAGATCATAATTCCCGTCTTCATTTTCCATCACCGAATAATCCGCGCCCGCGTACTGCATTACGCCCTTGCTCACTGCCAGCGGCATCGCCGCGGTAAATGAAAAGTTTCCAATCTCTGCGCCGGCCGAAAATGCGTCGGACTCCAATTCAGAAAGCCCCAACACAAATTCTCCGCCTGGATTCGCGCGCGTTTTTGCAAATGTCGCACGCGCCATAAACCGCACATCCGGCGTCGCAGCAAATCCGACTACATTATCCAAGTAAATCGTATCGCCGCCGCCCAGCGCAAGCAACCCGTCAGTATACGCGCCCAGCACTGTTGCAGTCTCTTTCATTGTTCCAATATTGACACCGAATGATAATTTTTCATTTGACCAGCCAACACGCGATTCTGCGCCAGATGCCTGACCCAGATTTGCCGGCATATACTGCGCGGTCAATGACGGATCGTTTTCCAGCAAAGTTTCATCCGTAATCGCGCCGGAAAAAGCACGCCCGCCAAAAGACCAATTTCCGCTTTTAAGCGCGGCAGACGAAGAAATCGCATTGCTGGCCAGCGATAAAATCGGATTATCGCGATCGCCGCGGACCAATGCAACCTTGTCGTCAAAATCAGACAAGTGCCGTTGGAACTTCGCGCCGACAGAATAATCGCCGGTTGCAAATCCGAATGACATATTTTGCAGTCCGTTCAGATTATCCCCGGTGCGGTTTGATTCGCTGAATTTCATATCAAAAGATACGCCACCTGCCTTTTGCCCAATGCCCTCTGCCTTTTGGGTTTCAAATTCCCCCAATACATCACCCAAGTACAATCCGCGGCGCCCGCCCGCGTTCAACGCGAATTCATTTTCAAACACGCGCGGCATATAAAGCTCGCCCTCTGCGCTTTCCAGCACATCATAGTACGACGCGGATATGCTGCCCGATCTGATCCCTATCGCGGCGCTGGGTGAAAATGCAGTCGTTGACGCCGCCCGCCAATAAGCGTCGCCGCTGCCGCTGACTATGTCGCTTCCGTTATAGTAATAAATTTTGCTGCCGGGTTTTGTCGCGCGCTCTAAATTAACCAGGCCATACCCGAATACTTC
>JAIRZE010000040.1 GCA_031267375.1 Rickettsiales bacterium
TGGGCAGTTTGACTGGGGTGGTCGCCTCCCAAATCGTACCGGAGGCGCGCGAAGGTTTGCTCAGGCTGGTCGGAAATCAGCCGGTGAGTGCAATGGCAAAAGCAAGCCTGACTGCAAGGAGGACACTCCGAGCAGAGACGAAAGTCGGTCATAGTGACCTGGTGGCATCCGCAAGGAAGGGCCATCACACACGGATAAAAGCTACTCTAGGGATAACAGGCTGATGCTACCCAAGCGTCCATAGCGACGGTAGTGTTTGGCACCTCGATGTCGACTCTTCGCATCCTGGGGCTGGAGCAGGTCCCAAGGGTATGGCTGTTCGCCATTTAAAGCGGAACGTGAGTTGGGTTAATAACGTCGTGAGACAGTTAGGTCCCTATCTACTGTGGGCGTTAGATATTTGAGCGAACTTGACCTTAGTACGAGAGGACCGGGTCGAACGAACCCCTGGTGTACCTGTTGTCGCGCCCGCGGCAGTGCAGGCTAGCTATGTTCGGAACAGATAACCGCTGAATGCATCTAAGCGGGAAGCTGGTCGCAAGATAAGATATCTCCATCAGTCCAGTCATAGACTATGACATTGATAGGCTGCAAGTGTAAGCCCTGCGAGGGGTTCAGCTGAGCAGTACTAATCGGACGATTGACTTTTTATTTCTATCGTTTGATTTTTCAAACGGAATGCTTGAAGAACAAGTTGAAATAATGAGACGCAGTTTTTTTGATTCCTGATATTTTGAGGTTTTACGATGTTTTCAAAGTGTTTTATTATATTTTTTGACAAGCCTTTGGCTTGTCATTCCCGCGAAGGTGGGAACAGGGCTAAATAAATTCATTGTTTATTTTCAAGCCCTATCCCCGCCGATGACCCCGCTGGGTCCGCGGGGATGACAAAAATACTTCGTATTTTTGTAAGGATAGAATAAACGATGAAGCAAATTTTGTTCTGGTGATTATTGAGCATCAGTCACCCTCTGTTCCATCTCGAACCAGACAGGGAAACGATGTATCGCCGATGGTACTTTGGCTTAAGCCACGGAAGAGTAGGTCGTTGCCAGAACAAAATTTGTGAATATTATGTCGCAAATCCACTGTCGCCAAGGTATGGCGTCTAGGGGCGTTTGAGATACAAAACATAGAAACCGATACGATATTTCCCGCTTTCGCGGGGATTTTTATTTGACAAATTTGACTGTTGTGATAATGTCTTTATTATGAATAAAGAAAATGTATATTTTATCCCTTCTATGGATTCCGTCAAATATTCAAAAATTGTTTTGGAATTTTTGGGCGGCAATCCTGAAATTATGGAAAAATTTCAACTGATTCATATAGAGTCTGTTTCAAAATTAATAAAATACGATGTTAATAATCTAACCGGTGCGCAGACAGCTGATGCCGCTGCGACATTGCTAAAAGACTTTAAGCATCGCGCGTTTCTTTTTAGCAACAGTGGGAACGGGGCTTTGATTCGTGCGAATATGTATCCGGTTATTCGCGCCGGCACGGCGATTTCACCGGAACACGCCGCGGATTCCAGATTGCGTGCAGTTTGCAATACATTGGTGTTTCCTACAAAATATATGGCCGTTGAAGATATAAATAAAATAGCGCTGGCTTTCTTGCTGACGGAAATAGATGAAAAACGCAAATGCGAGCTGGGCGACAAACAGGATAACAGATATAGGCTGTCCGCAAAAATCGGAAAGACCGCAGTGGAGGAATTACAGCAGAGACAGGCGGAAATTGAATTCTGCGCCGATTGCGACTGTTCTTTTAATACAGATTGTCCGCGTTTGAGTAATTCTTATTTGCGCGGCTGTTGCCAAAAAGTTATCAAACAGTTCAACAGATGAAAATCAAGGCAGTATAAGGACAAAAGGCGTTATTATGACTTTGAAAAATGGAATCAGAAACTCTGTGATATTTCTACTGGCCTGCGGGGTTCTGGCAATTGGAAAATATGGGCTGGAAGTGCGCAAAAAAGACAAAGATTTGAAAGAAGTAATACAATTGAGAGATGAATATTATAATGCCAGAAGTTCTTCTTTCGGATTTCGTCAAAATGAAGACGGCTTGTATTTTTCTAGCGGAGCATACGCTTTGCCCAATGATTATGAATTTATAACCGAAGCGGAATTAAACAGACGCCAAGCGCGCACTGATTCCCTGTGGCATCTGTATAACAGGAAAGATCTGGAAATCCAGGCGACTAAAAAAAGCAACTGGTATGTAAAAAAATATTAATTTAATAAAAATGGGAACCCCGCTAAGCTTTTTCAGCGCAGATGGAAAAATAGACGGCGGACGGCATTGCGCCGCGTGCGGCTATGCCTGCTGCAAGACCGATCGCGATAACTTTATCGTTCTTTTTCCTTGGGAATTGGATGCCGCCCGGGCGGCGGGCCTGGACACCCATCATTTGCAGCCAATCTCTGAAAACCCGCAATTTGTTCATTGCGCGCGGCCTTGTAATGGCGCGAATGATTACAAGCCGATTAATTGCGCCGCTTATCCATTGTATCCCGTGAAAGAAGATTTGTCAGAATGGGTTCGCGGCGCGAAAAGCCGCTGTCCGATTGGGGATACCAGATTGCAAAAACATAAAGAAATAGTAGCGGACGGCTTGCGCAAGATTGAACAAGCTTATCCGGGTTCTATAAAAATGCTGACGGAATTTATTCGTGCTTATCCCGGTGCCCTTGAACATTTAAGATAGATTCATATAAAAAATCCAAAAATTTGATAGCTTTCGGAAAATACATTCAAACTTTGTATGTATTTTCAGAATGTGTTCAAAAAATGCAAAATTTTGAAAGTATTTATTGATATTCTTTCAAATTATGCTAGAATTCCAGCAAAGGTGTTCTTATGGAAGCAAAAACTACGATAGATTCTGGCAATATGGCTTTGGTAGAAACGGGTTTTCCTGATCTGCCGCCAACTGCAAATATAGAAACAACCAAAATTATGAGATT
>JAIRZE010000047.1 GCA_031267375.1 Rickettsiales bacterium
GCCGCGATATGTCGGCTACCCAGATATCGCCAAGATAGATCGTTATGTCCGAGCCTGAGAAGTATTCTTCCGGAAACAGCTGATACTCGACGCGGTGTCGGCTTGACAGCTTGTCCACGCCGCGCGGCTGTTTACGAAGAAAATATAAATTCCGGCGATCCGATGCGCCTCGCCGAAGTTGTGCGTGATTTGCAGCGGCGGTCTGCGGCGGATACAATGACTTTTTCCGGGCGGCAATTGTATATGCGCGCGCTGGAAAGAATGGCCCAGGAATTCGCGGTCCTGCATAAGATTGACCTTGATTCCGCATCTGAAAAAATTGAAGAAATTCTTGGCGTGCCGAAAGAAATAGACCTTAACGCGGTGGACGAAGAAGAAGAATTTGAAGAAGAGGAAGCAGAGACATAAGATACACGTCATAGCACCCTGTCATTGCGAGGAGCGAAGCGACGAAGCAATCTTTTTCAAATTTGGAAAATATAAGAATACCCTCGATTCAAAAAGATTGCTTCGCGTCTAACGTCGCTCGCAATGACAGGATGGGGGTTGCTTCACAGTTGCGCCGGGGTCTTATGTAAAAAACGAACCATGAAAAAATTTGCTATTTGCTATTTGCTGTTTGCTATTTTCCTGCTGGCGGGCTGCGGCGTTAAATCGGAACCAGATCATCCGAACGGCAAAGAATTCCCGCGAAATTACCCCGTGTATTAAAAAGTTGAAAGTTAAAAGAGGAAAGTTGAAATATGGTGTCGCGCGAAGCGCGACAAATATAAATACAAAATCGCTTTGCGATTTTGGCATTATTTCAACTTTTAACTTTCTTATTTTAACTTTATAAAAAATCCGCGCAACGCGCGGATTTTTTATTGCCCAAGTCCCGCCGGGCTGAACCGGCCGACGTTATTAATCAATTCTTCAAACGCATTCAGCTGAATTTCCGCAGGTATCGGCGTTGCGCCATCTGCAATATCAATATCCGGCAAATCTTTATCGGTCAGAATTTTCGCTTGAACGACACGGCCGCCTGCCGCGGCGCCGCTCTGCGGCGACGGGTCAACCCATGCCAGCAAGATCTTTTTATTGTCGTATGTCAACGGAAACGGCCCGTGATAGTTTTCATCCGCGCCATGATAAATCCAAACAGGCTTGCCATAAACAGTGCGCGCTTGGGGGCTGCCGAATTTTTCTTCGAGATCGGCGGTTGTTTTTACTTCGGCTAACTGTGCCTCTGCATCTTCGGGAAAAATATATCCGCGATGCTTGGTCTGAAAGGTGCAGCCCGCCGCACACAGCGCGCCGACGAGCAACGAGCAACGAACAACGAACAACGATATTTTCTTCATGTACGGCATTTTACATTTTATTTTATGTTTTCGCCAGTGATAAAAATCTGCGCATAAACACATTGACAAATTAGTAGAATATGCTATTTTTATAAAAAAATAAAGGGCTCGTTATGATATTTAAAAATTTACCTTTGATCGATTCTATTCTGAAAAACGTCGAACCAAAGTTTACAAAGCAACGGAATCCAGGTAATTTTAGCTAACTTGCGTTATTAACCTGGATTCCGGGAGTCCGCGCTATCCAGCGCGGCTCCGGAATGACGGGCTCTGGAATAAGAACAAAAAAAGATGCTTTCTTGATACTTGAGCCTTTGATTATTAACCTTGCAACGATTTTGCAGTCTTTCTTAAAACAGCGAATGATGCGATATGCTTTTTCAATTCGCGGCGGTATTCATTGTCGCTAAGCGCGCGATCAACCAGCCGCGCAAAGCGCGTCGGATTCATCGCCTTGGCCGCACCGAATCGACCCTCGCTGCCCAAGAATTTTTCCAACGCCTCCATTTCTGGATTTTCGCCTGCAGATGCAACCACATTCGCGCCGCTGTCGATGATCAGCGGATTTTGCCCCTGCTCTATCAGCATCGGATTAAAGCGATACAGCGGCCATGCGCCGGAATCGACCAGCATGCGCTGATGCGCGGGCCCGTTGGACAGTTCGTATCCATGCGCAATGCAAGGCGAATATGCCAGTATTATTGATGGACCCGGAAAGGCCTCAGCCTCGCGAATCGCTTTGATTGCCTGAACCTGATCCGCGCCCATGGCGATTTGCGCGACATACGCGCCGGTCATCATTGCAATAAGACCAAGGTCTTTTTTATGCTGGTCCTTGCCGCCGACCGCGAATTTCATAGACGCACCGAACGGGGTCGCCTTGGACTGCTGGCCACCCGTATTCGAATATCCTTCGGTATCAAGAACCAAGATATTTACATTTTGGCCTGAATGCAAAATATGGTCAAGACCGCCGTATCCGATATCATACGCCCATCCGTCGCCGCCGACAATCCAGACAGATTTTTCAACCAATGCATCGGCCAGGCTTAACGCTTCGGCCATACGGGGATGTTTGGATTTGGCCAAAAATTCGCGCAATGCCGATTCGTTTGCGCGCTGTTTATTTATATCTGTTTCCATAAACAGTTTTTCAACGTCCGGGTATTCAATTTCAAACAGCAAAGCGCGCAAAGCATTCTGTTTTTGGTTCAGCGCAAGACGCATCCCAAGCCCATATTCAGCATTGTCTTCGAACAATGAATTAGACCATGTCGGCCCGCGCCCCGCAGCATTTGTAGTGTATGGAGTTGTCGGCAGATTCGCGCCGTAAATGCTTGAGCACCCAGTCGCATTCGCAACAACCATGCGGTCGCCGAATAATTGCGTCACCAGTTTCAAGTACGGCGTTTCGCCGCAGCCCGCACACGCGCCGGAAAATTCGAACAGATGCTCGCACATTTCGATATGTTTCGGAATATTAAGATTTAATTTTTCACGCGGGAATGGGGGTAATTCGGATGCCGCATTAAATGCTTCCTGCTGGCCCCCTTTAAGGGCTTCGTCATACGGAATCATTTTCATTGCATTAACCGGGCAGACCTTTGTGCATATCTGGCAGCCTGTGCAATCCGCAGGCGATATGGTCAATGAAAATTGCAAATCTGCCCCCAATTCCGGTGTTTTCATCGGGACAACAGTTGGTAGGGACGCGCTGCCAGCGCGTCCGCTATCATCAAGACGCGCCGGCAGCGCGTCCCTACCAACCGCACTTATACGAATGACCGCATGCGGGCAAAGCATCGAACATTTTCCGCACTGGATGCATTTGTTCAAATCGCAAGTTGCGATGCGGTCGCTGATCGCGCGTTTTTCGTATTTGCTGGTCCCAACCGGATATTCGCCGTATGCAAAATTTGGTCCTTC
>JAIRZE010000010.1 GCA_031267375.1 Rickettsiales bacterium
ATAAGTTTACCCCCCCCCCCCGCTGGGATTTTATTCTCATACGCGCCGAACGCGAAAAGCTCTCCATCCAACTCATCAAAACGATAGTACAGAGACATTTCGTGCTCGCTCAAAAGCAGGCCGTCTTGCTTCGCCATATCACAAACTTGCGAAGCCGAGTATTCAACCCGCGCATATTCGCGCCAAGTTTCCGGACCGTTTTCCAAGATTTTTCTTATCTCAATGCGTTTCGTCATAGTTGGCCAGTTTTTCCAGTTGATCGGCAGCCGTTATCGCGTCAATCATCTCGTCCAGGCCGACGCCGCCCGCCAGAATGTCATCCAGCTTGTACAAAGTCAGCTTTATCCGATGATCTGTAACACGCTGTTCCGGGAAATTATAAGTACGAATCTTTTCGGATCTATCGCCGGAACCGACCATAGATTTTCTTGAAGCGCCGCGCGAACTTTCTTGTTCAAGTCTTTGTTTTTCGTAAAGTTTTGAACGAAGCACATCCATACAATAAGCGCGATTTTGTATCTGCGAGCGCTCGTTCTGACTGGACACGACAATACCTGTCGGCAAATGAGTTATACGAACCGCGCTGTCGGTTTTATTTACGTGCTGACCACCCGCGCCCTGGGCGCGAAAAGTATCAACACGCAGATCTTTTTCATCAATTTGAACATCTATCTCTTGCGCCTCGGGCATAACGGCAACGGACGCAGCCGAAGTTTGCAAACGCCCTTGCTTTTCAGTTTCCGGAACGCGCTGAACGCGATGAATTCCGGATTCAAATTTCATTTTCCCGTAAACGCCCCTGCCCTCTATCTTGAAAATTATTTCCTTGAACCCGTTCAGACTGGTCGGATTTTCATCAACGATTTCTATTTTCCAACCCATTCGCAAAGCATACGATTTATACTGATTAAACAAATCACCGACAAATAAAGCGGATTCGTCGCCGCCGATTCCGGCGCGGATTTCAACAATAGCACTGTGGTCGTCAGCATCGTCGCGCGGCAATAATGCAAGTTGAAGCCTTTGTTCAATTTCTGGAAGTAATTTATTGAGTTCAGACAATTGTTCTTCGGCCAAAGTTTTCAAATCCGGATCCGAAAGCATCTCTTTTGTATCAGAAATTCCGGTCGTTGTCTGAAAATATTCGTTGATTATCGGCAAGATTTCCGACAGCGCCGAATACTCTTTTGACAACTTTGATAACTCTGCACCGGAAACTTGGCCGCCATTCATCTGCGCCTCTATTTCCGCCGCCCGTTTTTTAATATCTATTAATCTTTGCTCTATCATTTTTTTACACTTTTCAACATTTGCAATACGCAATCCGGCGCCAGCTTTTGCTGTTCCCCGGTCGTCATATTTTTAACCGTCAGCTTTTCAGACTTAACTTCATCTTCACCGATTATTATACTGAATTTACTTTTTATTTTATCTGCAAATTCAATCTGATTTTTGAACTTTTTATCTGTATCCAGATACGGAACGGACGCGATTTTTTCATCGCGCAGGCGCGACAAAAAGTTCATTGCGAACGGAACTTGGGTCGCGCCCATAACCAGCACCGCCGCCATAATCGGACTTTCATATTTTGATAAATCCACGCGCCCAGATTCCAAAGCAACCATAGCCAGCCGACTGACGCCGATCGCCAATCCGGCCCCGATAATGGAAGACTTTGAAAATTTTCCAGTCAGGTTCCCATATCTGCCGCCGCCGCCGATAGAGCCCAGTTCTGGATAATCACTGGAATAAGCCTCGTAAACTATTCCGTCGTAATACCCAAGCCCGCGCATAACGCCGATGTTAATTTTGTAATTTTTAACGCCGATTTCGGACAGCAATTTATCAAAATTTTGCAATTCTTTAATCGCCGTATCCAAGTTATCAGACTTGTTCAAAAACGACAAATAACCATTTGAAAACACATTTAATATTTCAACACCATTATCATTGCCAACAACATCAATAATGCCGTTTTTGAACTCTTGTTCCGGCATTTTTTCGCGCTTGTCCACCAAGGCGAAAAGCCCCGTCGTCTGCGCGGGCGTCAATTGCAAATATTCCGCCAAGGCATTCCAGAAATTGCGGTTTCCTATATTAATAGTATAGCCGCCGACCAATTCCGGAATCGCATTATAAAGCTTTTCCCAGACTGCGATTAATTCGGCCTCGTAATTTTGGGATAAATCCCCCTGGCCCAAAATATCCAAATCCATTTGATAGAATTCGCGATAGCGACCTTTTTGGGGACGCTCGCCCCTGTATCTTTTTGAAAACTGAGTCGCGCGGAATGGAAATGTCAGGTCGTTCAGGTGTCCGGCGACATAACGCGCCAGCCCGACGGTGCCGTCATAGCGCAGCCCCATTTTCGTATCGCCTTTTTGAAACAGGAACATTTGGGTCGCGGTTTCGTCCCAGTCTTCGGCATCGGTCAGCACTTCCGCCCGCTCTATGGCGGGCAAATCCAGATAGCTGAACCCGGCAAGGCGCAGAACATTCTGCATCCGCGCGGCGCAATCGTCAAAAAAGCGCTGCTGGGCGGGCAACAATTCTATAAATCCGGATAAAGGTTTTGTTGGTTTAAGTTCCACATTCCCGCGCAGGCGGGAATCCATTGATTTATCAAGTTTTTCTTTCATTTTTATCTCTTTCGTTTTGTAATTATAACATAATATTGCGCAAAAACAATGCGTGCGCGCAGATTTTTGGGTAATAAAGGGTATGCTAATTATTCACGCCAGCGGCGTGGTGGAAAGAGAAGAAAAAGTTGGCACAATTTTTCATAACGCGCCAATTCTAGAACAAACTTTTACAATTTGCAATTTTATTTTGATATTGAATAAAAAGGCTCCCCTCCTGTGGAGGGGAACTTTCACCGAGTTTAATATTATTTATTTCCCGGATTCAAATCTGACAGATTTGCCGTCTTTGTCGGTTATTGTCAAAACGCCCTCTATCAGCGAAAACGCTTTCATAGTGCCGTCGCTCATAAAGCGCATATAGTCATCTTCCACTTTTGCCGCGTTGCCGATCGCCATCATCCGCGTAGAAACCATAGTCCCGATGCTTAAATTATCGCCATTTATTTCATACGGCGCGTTATAGGAATTCACGACTTTTCCGTGCAGTCTTTTGCCGTCCTTGTCAAAAACCAAGCTTATTTTTGTTCCGTCCTGAACGGTATAGAAATCGCGGCCCTTTAACACATCAGGATCGTGCGCCGTGCCGCCGCAGCCGGCCAGCAGGCCGATGACAGAAAACATTGCAATTATTTTACCAATTCCCGCGAAGGCGGGAATCCCTTGTATATTTTCTTTTCTTATACGCATTTTTAATCCTTTTTTTATTGTGGAATTATTATATCATTTTTTTCATATTATTTTCACAGAATCTTTTCCCAATAAACGGTTGACGCCGCGATAGGATTTAATTACTATGATTTGCGCACAACTAAAAGGATATGCGAATGAAGAAAATATTGATATTGACGGGTGCGTTGGCGCTGGGCGCGTGCACAGTCCAAACAACTCCGGCTGTAAACACCACCGACTTGAACAAGGTTGAGTTTTCAAAGATAAGCGAAATGAAGCGCGGCGAATCGTGCCACAAGAAATTCTTGCTGGTGTTCGGTCCGTTCGGCACCCAAAGCATTGCAAGGGCCACGGAAAAAGGCGAAATATCCAAAGTCAATTTCGTAGATTATTCCGCGACGGTCGCTTTCCCATTTTATGCTGATAATTGCACCGTTGTTTACGGGGAATAAAAATGCGCCGCGCAAGCGGCGTTTTTTAATGAAGAATAAAAATAAAACTCGGTGCAAATTCCCCTTCCCTTTGGGAAGGGGAATTTAGACCGAGCTTCTGAAAAAAAATTAAAAATACCTGTGCAGCTCGGCGCCGTGCTTGGTCAGCCAAAGCTTTGCACGCCCTACCCCCGGCCCGTACAGCTGCGCGACCTGGGCCCAGAACGCGGACGAGTGATCCATATGCTTTTTATGCGCCAACTCGTGCATAATTACATAGCGCATCACAGACGCCGGCGCAAACGCCAGTCGCCAGGAAAACGATATCGTCCCCGTAGAAGAGCAGCTGCCCCAGCGGCTGCTGGTATCGCGCGCAGCGATTCGCGCAGGATGAAATTCACGCGGTGTTTCCCGGATGATCTCGCGCGCGCGCGCCAAAAACATTTCTTTGATTTTGTCCCGCAGGCGCCGCTCCAAAAATTCCGGCGCACCGGAAATTATTATGTATCTGCACTCTGCGCTCTCTGCTCTGCGCCCTATCACATACTCTTCGCCAAAAAGAGTGATGACATCGCCGGCCTGCAACTTTATTTTCTGCGGCGCGCGCGCGTAAATTTTTTCCAGCCAATCACGCTTTTGTTCTGCAAACTTCAATGCGCCGGCAATGCCGGCAAGCCGCGGAATACTGATATGAATCTCTCGCTTGGGCGTTGTTTTCGGCCGCAATGTAATATTGCGCAGCCCGCGCCGCGTCGTGAAAACCAGCGGGATTTCTTCCCCGTTTTCCAAAATAAATTTATCAGGATTCATTTTATTTTTTCCAGAATTTCGCCCGCTATCGCATCCGCGTCAAACCCGAAACTGCGCAGAACCTGCGCGCCCGGACCGCTGCGCCCAAAGGAATCAATGCCGAATACCGCATCCGCGAATTCATACCAGCAGCCGCTGGCGCCAGCCTCTATCGCGACGATTCGCCCGCGCAGTATTTTATTTTTATATTCATCATTCTGCAATCGGAATGTTTCCACAGACGGCATAGACACAACCGACACCGCTATTTTTTTTGCGGATAAAATATCCGCAACTGCGGCCGCCAGCGGCACTTCCGCTCCGGTCGCTATCAGTGTTATTTGCCCTTTGCCCTTTTCCTTTTGCCCTTTGATTACATATCCGCCGCGCGAAATTTCTGCCGCCGCCGGTGTTTCAATCTGATCAAATTTCTGGCGGGATAAAATTATGCAGCTGGGGCGATTTTTCTCGCTCAGCGCCGCGCGCCAGGCCGCCGCAACTTCTGCCGCGTTGCAGGGGCGAAACACATTCAGATTCGGAATCAGGCGCAATGACGCCAATTGCTCTATCGGCTGATGAGTCGGACCGTCTTCGCCAACCGCAATGCTGTCGTGCGAAAAAACATAAACGACCGGCAATTTCATCATCGCGCTCAGGCGAATCGCGGGCCGCATATAATCGCTGAACACCAGGAAAGTCCCGCAATACGGGCGCAGCCCGGACAAAGCCAATCCGTTGGATACGGCCCCCATTGCGTGTTCCCGCACACCGAAATTTATTCCAGGCACGCCAACGCTGGCCATTAAATCCGCCGCGCCGCCGATAATAGTCCGCGGATTTTTTCCAATAATCTGACGCAGTATATTTGCAGAGATTTCACGCGTGGACGCGCTTTCCAAACGCAGCAATTCCAGATTGTCCAGATTCATTTCCGGCGCCAGGCTTACCGATTCGCTTGTCGCCAAAGACCCGGTATGTGTTGCCGCAACCTTTCCCCATAATTCGCGGCCGGGTTTATTGTCAAATTTGCTTATTAATTCATCAATTTCCGAATCGGACAAAGCCATTGCGTGCGCGGCGGATGTCCCAGCCAGACTGGTGTCCAGCCCCAACACCGTATCGCATTCTATTAATGAAGGCTTTGACTCAGAGCGCCCTGCCCGCTCTAAACTTTGATTCATTTGCAAAGAATCATAAGCGTCTATTTTCGTATGATTCCAATCGGCATCCGCAAACCGCCAATTATTATGAAACTTTATATTTTCTGATTCTATTGTGGTGTGATTTGAATCCCATAATAAAATCAAATTATTTAATTTTTGTTCACCAGCAATGCAGATAGCCTCTTGCGAAATCCCTTCCATCAAATCGCCGTCAGAACACAGGCAGTAAACTTTATTATCCCTGCCCTTCGCGCTCAAGGCCATACCGACAGCCATACCCAGCCCTTGGCCCAGCGGCCCCGTCGTGCACTCTATCCCCAGATTCAAATCGTATTCCGGATGTCCGGGCAAGCCGTTCAGCTTGCGAAAATCTTCCAAATCTCTGATCGGATAACCGGATAATTTCAATACAGCGTATAACAAAGCGCTGCCGTGGCCGGCGCTGAGAACAAACCTGTCGCGATCAATGGCCGCGGGATTTGCAGGATCAAATTTCAGATGATTTGCGAACAAGTTTGTGATTATATCCGCCGCGCCCAGTGCAATTCCGATGTGTCCCGAACCGGCGCTGCGAATCGCCCGCAAAGCGTCCGCGCGAGCGCAGTCCGCCATTTGTTTTAATTCTTGCGATGAAAATATGATTTTATCAGGCATAGATTTGTGGTACAATTATATCACAAAAATTATGGATAAAAAATGCTAAAAATTTGGACTGACGGCAGCTGCCTTGGAAACCCCGGACCGGGCGGCTGGGGCTTTATAGCGACAGACGGAATAAATACCGCAGAGCGATCGGGCGGCGAAAAGCTGACCACTAATAATCGTATGGAGTTAATGGCGGTCTTGCGCGCGCTGAAAGCGGCAACGCGGCATAAAGAGATAGAGATTCACACGGACAGTCAGTATGTGAAAAACGGAATGGAATCCTGGGTGCGCGGCTGGAAGAAAAACGGCTGGAAAACGGCGGATAAAAAACCTGTGAAGAATCAGGACTTGTGGATAGAATTGGATGCGGCGGCGCAAAATATAAAAATACATTGGGTTTGGGTTCGCGGACATAATGGAGAGGAATTGAATGAGCGCGTGGACACTCTTGCGCGCAAAGCCGCCGAAGGGTTAAGGTAAAGCCCGATTAGAGATTTTTGTTTTTTCATTTATATAAATATAAAGCTTGGTCTAAAATCCCCTTCCCCGTAGGAAGGGGAATTCGCACCGAGCTTTATGAGCACTAAATTGTTTAATAAAAAATAAGAAACTGGTACACTTTATACGGTGGTATAAAGTGTACCAGTTTCTGTTTTTTGATTTCCCATATTTTACTGGATTTTTTGTCTTTCGTCAACCGAAAAATGCTGTTTTGACTGGTACACTTTATACCACCGTATAAAGTGTACCAGTTGCAAATATATGAAAACGGGCCAGATAATGCGGAAAAATTGGATTTTTCAAAGTGAAAAAAAATGCAAATACTATAAATTCAAAAATTGCAGAATTCTTGTGTTTATATTTTCTTTACTCATTCCTTTTTCAGATTCAGCTGCATTTTCAGACTGCGGCTCGGAACATCATTTACATTTTACCTGCCTGGTAGACGATTATCCAAATCGTTATGAATGCGGCAGCGGATATTATCCCTATAATATTTGCTACGCATCTTGCGGTGGTTATAACTTTTCTGGCGCCACAATGAACAGAGTTTGCTTTGACGGAGCTTATTATAGCACTTACGGCGGCCTTTCCCCTTACGGTTATAACAGCGATTATATGTACTTTCGCGGATCAAACGGATATTGCGCGGGCCTGCGTTCATCTTGTCCTGGGGAAAGCTATATACAAGCAGATACCACACAAAAAGTTTTATATTGCACTTCCGGGTATACCTGTGTCAGCGGAAGTTATGTGCTCTGTGATTCAAATGCTTTTTTGATTAACGATAATTGTGTATTGCTTATCTGTCCAGCTGTCGGCACAGACGGTCAAGTCGGCCAAATTATGACGAACAAAGAAGATTGGTATGGTGATGATTTTAATCTGTCCCCATATAACTATTGGCAAACAGTTGATCCAAAGGTTCTTTGTTATGCAAAGCTTAATCATAATTATTCCGATAATTCGGGAACATTTCAATATACCGGCAAAAACCCCACTATCCCCAGTCAATATCTGGCTGATTATCCTGGGTGTATGTGGACGCCGTAAAAAATAAAGAACAAAGGAAAGGGCGAAACTATGCCGCTTGCATAGAAAAAACTTAATAAAAGGAGTCTCTTATGACGAATAAAAAACATACAAGCTCTCTAATTATTGCCCGCAATGTAAAGGTATATATGATACTCGCCGGTTTCGGACTTGCCGCGATATTGGCAGGATGCGAAGATACTATTGCACCAAATAATATAGATCCGATTGAAAATACAACGCATAATAATATAAAGTTTGAAATTCTTGATATGAGCGATTTGAAAAGCAAATGTTCCGAGATTGAAAAAGCAGGCAAAAATCAAAAAGATACAATAAGCTTGGTTGTTAGGGGAAATATCGGGTTTGATGCGCAAAACATACAGTTTATAAAGCGAATTTTCGGAGATTTGAAAAAACGCGGAAACTTCTATGTTGATTGGTCAAATCCAAGCCAGCGCGTTTCAAGTGCCTCAAAACTGCGCTCTGCAACAAATGATGATTATTATACTTATCCACAAGGCGATGTATTTATATCAACATTTGAAGAATACGCGGAAGATATGGGCGGCGTTCCGCTGCAACAGAATCCTGAAACTGGCGAAACCGTTATCACCACTGAAACTGCCGCCGCGCAGATGCTGGAAAGCGGAAACGTGGATTCCGCCAGCATCACAACATTTGACTCCCCGGAACTTGTCATTTATGACGAGCCAAGCTTGCTGGCAAACACTGCTTTTGCACTGGCTGTGGCACAAGATGATAACAAGAAGATTTCTGTGCGCCTGGGCCAGCAGATTTACGACAACCCCGAAACCTTTTCTTCCGCGCGCGCAAGTTCCCATATTGCGGGTAATAACGACATTCGCGGGATCAAAATATCTGACGGCCGTTCTTTTCCGTTGTTGCAGGCATTAAAGGGAAATGAAAATATTTCTTTGATAGACGCTAATATAATTTGCGCAAAAGACACTGTAAACGCAACCGCAAGATCTTTTGACAATCTGGAAGTATATTCCGAAGGCAAGTACAATAACGGAAAGTTTTTCAGAATTATAGGGGCAAATGGCGCGGCGGATCCAGCGTTGCGCGGCAAATTCAACAATGCGGGCATATTTTATAAAACAGATACTCTTTCGTATGGAAACAATGGCGATGATTTATCATTCATAATACCAGAGCGGTTGATTTTGAATAATCCGACAGCAGACGCAAAGGGATTATTAAAATTGAAAGATTTTCATTATGGCAACATAATGATGCAAACCGCCGGCAAATCTATTTTAAGAAACCATAATGATTCCACTTTGGCAATGGTCAGCACCGCATTATCAGAAAATACTGGAATTTTCCAAATTCCGGATATCCGGCCCGTATTTTCCGCAATATACTCTGTTGAAACAGGACAATTGGAATCCGGCGGAGAAATTGATATAACAAAGCTTGATTTTAATACTGGAAATTTCTCGGGGAACAAGCTGGCCGAAGGGCGCATAGGTCAAAAATTGGCCCTTGATGCGGATACTCTTAAAATAAATCTGCCTACCAAATATGTTTCTTATGACGCATTGAAAGCAATTATTCGTAATGTAAATTTCTTCATTCGTCACGGCGGAAATATAAATCAAATAGATTATCCCGTCTTTGTATTGGATGGCGCGAAATATAGTATTGTCAATATCAGCAATGACCAAAAAGTACATTATGAAGAAATAACAGGAATTGGAAATCTGAATAATGTCAGTTCTGTAAATGGGGATTATCCGCAAGGATTTCATATATTGAATAGGGATCAAATGAAATATATTACGGTACGCAGCGATTCCATTCCTATGGATTCAATATACCATTCAGCGGATGAGTTTTTATTGCGTCCCTGCTTTGTTAACAGGAATGTCAAATCTTATTAGTATAAGAAATCCGCCGGCCGGCGGATTTCTTGTTATATTTAGCTATGCTAAACCCTTGAACCCGATTCCGACGATGAACATTTCAACGCTGTCCTTGCGGGATGCGGCCGGCTTTATGTGATGAACCGATACAAAAGATTTTTTTATATCGCGCAGCAATTCATCC
>JAIRZE010000001.1 GCA_031267375.1 Rickettsiales bacterium
AGCGATGACGGGGTATGGGTCATAATGCTTTTTTTTACCCATACCCCGCCCACTTCGTGGGCACCCCTTTCCGTGGGAAAGGGGATTTTAGACCGAGCTTAATAATTAAAGTTGGTACACATTAAACCACCGTATAAAGTGTACCAGTTTGAAGAGATGAGAAAACAGAGAATTCTGGGATTTTCCGGAAGCGAGAGCAATAAAAAACTGGTACACTTTATACGGTGGTTTAATGTGTACCAGTTTTTTGCTTTGTTTATGCCACTATTATACCAGATTTCATAATGGTTTGAAAATGGAAAATTTGTTTTTTATTTCTTAATATAAAAGAACCGCCCCCAACAAATACCTTTTTACAATCTTTGTTTTATGATATAATTCCCCCAAATGGAATTCGGGCGCAGAACCTTTATCAAAATCGCAGGCGGCGGAATTTTGGCAATCTCTTTTTTGCCGCGCGTGGCTTTTGCCGCCAGAAATACCCTGCTCTCTTTGCGCACCGGCGCCCAGCCCGGCGGCAAGACTCGCCTGGTCATTGAAACCGCAGCGCGGCCGTCTTATTCCATATCTTATCCGGAAAATCAGCTGATCGTCAGTCTTTCAAATTGCGCCGGCGATACAGGCATAAAACCAAATCTGTCCGGCGGTACCCTGATAAAAACAGTTTCTCAGAACCAAGCCGGCGACTCTTTGCAAATAGTCGCCGCGCTGACCAAGTCCGTATCTGAAATTCCAAAAAGCGGCATTATGATTCTGGAACCAAATGGCGACAACAAATACCGCCTGGTTTTGGATTTTGTCGCGGGCACAAACACCACAAGCAAAACAACAACAGCGGCCGCCACGACGACAACAACCGCGCCCGCAAAAACCAACCGCAAGCCGGTCATAGTAATTGACGCGGGGCACGGCGGCAAAGACCCGGGCTGCATCGGAAAATCCGGCGTAAAGGAAAAGACCATTGTTTTGGCGGTTGCGAAAAAACTGCGGGATAAACTGAACTCTACTGGATACAAAGCAATTTTGACGCGCGATTCTGATGTGTTCCTGAACTTGGACACTCGCGCCGGCATTGCGGAAAAAAATCACGCGGACTTGTTTTTATCTTTGCACGCGAATGCGAATCCCAGCCGCAGTATGAAAGGATTTTCAATTTACACTCTGTCAAAAAATGCGTCTGATGAAGAAGCAAAAAAACTGGCGGATGCGGAAAATGCCAGCGACAAGATTGATGTTGACGGGTTTGAAAAATTTGAGCCGGATATTCGCAACGCGCTGGGCGCTTTGCAACAGCACGCGGTGTCGGAATTATCAGTGGAATTCGCGGCGGATGCGGCGCGCGCTTTCCGCAAGGAATCCATAGAGCAGCAACCGGGGCCGTCCGTGCGGCACGCAGCGTTTGCGGTCTTGCGATCCACGATACCAGGGGCTTTGATAGAGCTGGGGCATTTATCCAACGCGGTGGAAGAAAAACTTTTGGGCACGGACGCGCATCAGAACAAGCTGGTCGCGGCAATTGCAAAGTCTTTGAACGAGTATGAGTTTGATGTTTAATTAGACGCATCTGGTGGTGTGCCTTTCTCCGAAAGGCACCTGCAATAACGGCGACCTTGGGACAAGGTCGCCCCACCAGGCAATTTTTTTGAAAGGGGATTTTAGACCGAGCTTAATTTTTTTCCCTGTGTTCCTTGTTCCTTTCTTTTCCCCTTGCATTCCGGGCAGCGCGGATGCTATAATAAACCTATGATTCAAAAGACAAAAATCTTTTCATCTTTTATTTGTTGCCCGGCGGGCAAATAATTTTCTATACTTTGGGCGCGGCCCATATCAAATCTGCATTATCATACACTAACACAAAAAAGGCATTAATATGACCCTGAAAATTTACAATGTTTTAACCCACAAAAAAGAAGAATTTGTCCCCTTGGAACCCGGGCGCGTGAAAATGTACGCCTGCGGAATAACAGTATCCGGCGACGCCCATATCGGACACGCCTTGCAATCCGCCGTATTTGATATGATTGACAGATATTTGAAGCACAAGGGATTTGATGTAAAGTATGTTCGCAACTATACCGATGTGGACGACAAAATCATTGCCGCGGCCGCAATCACCGGTGAAAATCCAATCGCATACGCCGAAAAATACATCGCAAAGACAGATAGCGAGCTGGACGCGCTGGGCAGCGCCCGCCCGGACATTATGGCGCGCGCGTCAGAAAGCATTCCGGAAATAATAGACTTTGCGCAAAAGCTGATTGACAAAGGCTATGCATATTCCACCGAATTCGGCGATGTGTATTTCAAATTATCTGCGTTTTCTGATTATGGAAAATTATCGCGCGTGGATGCTGATAAAAACGAATCCGGCGTGCGAAAAAGCGTAGAGCCCGGCAAGCTTGACGACCGCGATTTTGCACTTTGGAAAAGCGCAAAGCCCGGGGAAATCAGCTGGGACAGCCCCTGGGGTGCGGGTCGGCCCGGCTGGCACATTGAATGCAGTGCGATGAATTTGAAACATCTGGGCGAACAGATTGACATTCACGGCGGCGGGCGCGATTTGGTATTTCCGCATCACGAAAACGAAATCGCCCAGACCGAGGCGCTGACCGGAAAAAAGTTCGCGAACTTTTGGGTTCACTGCGGCTTGGTAAAGGTCAATGGGCAAAAGATGAGCAAGTCGCTGGGCAACGGAATTTCTTTGCAGGATATTCTGGCAAAGTACGACGCGGACACTATCCGTTTTGGCCTGCTGCGCAATACTTATTCATCGGACTTGGACATAACCGACAATTATTTTGCGGATGCAAAGCGCCAGATTTACAAAATGTATTCCGCCTTGGCGGACGCGGCAGAAAAAGATCCAGGTTCTGACAATGCCGCGGCAATATCGGAATTCGCGGCGGAATTTGAAAATGCTATGGATGATGATTTTAATACTTCCGCGGCGTTTGCGGCTTTGTTCAAAGCTTTTGCAAATCTGCCGGCGAATCCCGGATTATCCAACAAAATCGTGGAATTGGCCGGAATTTTCAATATTTTGCAGAAAAATCCGAAAGAATATCTGGCGAATATTCGTGAATCCGCGCTGAAAGCGGCCGGCATAACGGCAGACGAAATAGCAGACAGGATAGCGGCGCGCGCGGCGGCAAAAGCGGGACGCGATTTTGCGGCGGCGGACGGCATTCGCGCGGAATTGTCAGCAAAGGGAATTGTGCTGAAAGATTCGCCATCCGGCACGACTTGGGATGTAGAGGTTTAAGCTCGGTCTAAAATCCCCTTTCCCCCGGAAAGGACGGCGGCCGTCTGCCGGGTGCCCCCGCAGGGGGCGGGGTATAGGTCATTTTGCATTTTATTACCCATACCCCGGCGCTACGCGCCACCCCTTTCCGGGGGAAAGGGGAATTGCCACCGAGTTTAATACAAAAAATAAAAAAATAAACCGCTTGAAAAAGCGGTCTTTTTGCATTATATTAGCCGCACTATCAAGAAAAGGACATCCCTATGAACTATCCGTATATGCCGAAATCCACCGCGCTGTGGCTGATTGAAAATACTGCCCTGACATTTGCCCAAATCGGCGAATTCTGCGGCCTGCACGAACTTGAAATCAAAAATATTGCAGATTCAGAAACTCATAAAGTTCAGGGCCTGAACCCTGTTTTGAACGGACAGCTGACACGCGAAGATATAGAGGCCTGCGAAGCCGATCCGTCCGCCCGCCTGACTTTGCGCTCTGAAATCGTAGAAGCGCAGAAAAAACAGAACAAAAAAGGCACGGGATATACTCCGCAAATCCACCGCCAGAACCGCTTGGGCGGCGTTTTGTGGATTATAAAAAACTATCCGGAATTGACCGACGGGCAAGTCGCCCGCCTGATGCGCAGCACCAATCCTACCGTCGCAAGCGTGCGCAGCAAGACTCACAAGTCTTATTCCAATATTCAGATAACCAGCCCGATCGTGCTGGGCTTGGTATCGGAATCCGCATTGCGCGACGCACTGGACAAGGCAAAGAAATAAAGAAAGGACTAAGGACTAAGGACTAAGGACGAAGGGGGGGGCTGCTCCACCTTCGGCCTTAGTCCTTCGGCCTTAGTCCTTTCATAAAAAACACGGAGTGTTTTTGATGAAAAAGATTGACGAAGCGACAAAGTTCCTGATTGAATCCCTGCCGGAAAACCTTAAACGGCTGGCTTTGGCCGCGGCAGAGGTCGGATATCTGTCCCAGATGGATTTCACAAACGCCACCGATGCGGACGAAATTCCAGAAGCGGAACACGAAGAAGTTCTCTCTTTTTTCCAGCAGGATTTGGGGCTGGAAATTTTGGAAACAAATATTTTCACCGGCGAAAATGAAAAATACGACGATGATGACGAATCCGGGAGCAATCGCGACAAGACCCGCAATCTGCTGAACTCTGACGCCGAGCAAGTTGATGTCAACGACGACGATTACGAGCATTACGCCAAGCAGCTGGAACGCAGCCAGACCGGTTCGCTGACCCTGGGTGTTCAAGATTCCGTTCAATCTTATTTGAAGCAGATCGGCACCGTGCAATTGCTGACCGCCGTGGGCGAAGTTGCAATCGCGCAGCGCATAGAAGCCGCAAATCGCCTGATGGTATACGGCCTGTGCGAAAGCCCTATGACTATACGGGCTATGCTGGATTGGTACCAACAGCTGCTGAACGACGACATCCGCCTGCGCTTTATCGTAAATTTGGAAGTTATGTATTCTTCGGACGCAGAGCAAAAATCCCTGGCCGCGCTGGCCGACGCCTTGAAATCCAAAGGCGTGGACAATGTTGACGATTTGGACGACGAAGATTTGGAAGACTTGGAAGAAGACGCGTCAGAAGAAGATGACGAAGAAGAAGACGCTGTGGAAGACGATGAAGGCGTAAAAAAAGAAGAATCCCCCCGCGGTACATCCGGTGTTCCGATTCCCGTTATGGAAGAATCCCTGATGCCGGCGATTACCGATCTTTTCGCGAAAATCAAGCGCATTTTCAGCAATATGCAAAAACTGCAAGCCCAGCGTTTGGAAAACCTGCTGACATCCGCAAAGCCGGACGACGCGCTGGAAAAAAAGTATGCAAAGCTGCGCCTGGAACTGTTTGAATATGTCAGCAAAATCCGCCTGAACGACGATCGCGTCGCGGAAATTTTGGAACAGCTGACCAAGCGCAATCAGCTGCTGATGGGACTGGAAGGAAAGCTGTTGCGCCTGGCGCTGGCATTAAAGGTAAAGCGCGAAGACTTTGTTGCGGAATATGCTGGGAACGAGCTGAACAGAAACTGGGTGAAAAAGCTTTTGAAGCATAAAAATCCGGCCCTGGTGAAATTCGCGCAAAAGCACGGCGGCGACATTGAAAAAATTCAGGAAGAAATTACCGCGATCGCCGCGGAAACCGGCCAGCCCACAGCAGAATATAAAAAAGTCGTGGAACTGGTGCGCAAAGGCCAGAGCGAAGCCGCGCGCGCAAAGCGCGAAATGATAGAGGCCAACTTGCGCCTGGTCATAAAATTTGCAAAGAAATCTTCAAACCGCGGATTGGGGCTGGACTTTTCCGACCTGGTCCAGGACGGAAACATCGGCCTGATGAAAGCCGTGGACAAGTTTGACTATCGCTTGGGTAATAAATTCTCTACATATGCGACCAACTGGATTCAGCAGGGTATTTCGCGCAGCATCGCGGACCAGGCCCGGACTATCCGTATACCCGTCCATATGATTGACAATATTCACAAGATTCAGAAAGCCTCGCGCCAGTTTATGCACAAATACGGGCGCCAGCCGACTGCGGAAGAATTGTCAAAAATCATTTACTTGCCGGTGGAAAAAATTCACAAGGCGATGAAGGTGAACTTAAAGCCGATTTCGTTGGAAGCGCCGGTCGGCACGGAAAACGATGACAGCAGCCGCATAGAAATTATCGCGGACGAAACTGCAAAGAATCCGTTTGTCAGCGCCGCGCAGAAAAACCTGCGCAAAATAGTGACCCAGATTCTGAGCGAGTTGGATCCGAAAGAAGAAACGGTCCTGCGCCAAAGATTCGGTATGAGTACGAATAAAACCAGCACTTTGGAAGAAGTGGGCGAGTATATAGGCGTCACGCGCGAGCGCATCAGACAGATAGAGCAGAAAGCGCTGAATAAATTAAAGCACCCGACGCGCGCCCGCAAACTGAAAAGTTTCTTGGAGTAATAAAAGGAAAATAAAATTCAGTGGTAATTCCCCTTCCCACAGGGAAAGGGTGGCATCGCGAAGCGATGACGGGGTAGGGGTAAAAATCATACATAGTTTGTTTTTATGACCCCTACCCCGGCCACTTCGTGGCCACCCCTTCCCT
>JAIRZE010000004.1 GCA_031267375.1 Rickettsiales bacterium
GGCAGGGGCTGCGGAATCTCTGCGCGCCGCGATTTTGGCGGAACTTCCGGATCTGAAACTGGGTCAGGCGGACTTTATGGTATCAATAAATCCTGCGTCTGTCCCCAGCGCCGCCGGAAATGACGAAGTCGTCTTTAATATAAAAACAAATCCCGGAACTCCGTTTGCGGCATTGCATAAAATTGCAAGCGGCGGCGAATTGGCGCGATTGATGCTGGCCCTGCGAGTCGTATTGATGAAGAAAAACAACACAAATAAAACATTTATTTTTGATGAAATAGACACCGGGATTTCCGGCGGCACAGCGGCGGCCGTGGGGCAAAGATTGGCGCGGCTAGCGGCGAATGGCCAGGCGATAGTGATAACGCACAGCGCCCAGGTCGCGGGCCAGGCGGACAATCACTTTTTGATAGCAAAGAATACGGACGGGAACGCGACGACCACGACGGTGCGCGAGATTGCAGGCGACGCGCGCATAAGCGAAATCGCGCGCATAATCAGCGGCGAAAAGATCACGGATGAATCAATCGCAACGGCAAGAACGCTTATAAAGTCATAGGGCAGAAGGCAAAAGGCAGGGGCTTAATTTCTCAAAGCTCGGAGCAAGTTCCCCTCCACAGGAGGGGAACTTGCTCCGAGTTTTATAAACACAAAATAAAAATTAAACATCATCGCTCTGCGGATGTATGCAAATTATGCGCGTGCAAATCTGATTGCAACAATAACTCGTCAATCATTTTCCATTCATCTATCATCTTGGATATTTCTTTTCCGTTTGCAAAATCGGATACAAATCTATTAAGCTTTGCTTTCGTATCATCATCGCACTCATTCAGAAATTCTATTCCGTTGAACGCAAGAGTGCGCCGCTTTGCCCCTTCAAACCCAACAAATTCCGTTATTATATTTTTCCCTTGCATATGTTTGACAATACGGTTGCGGACATCAAAAAAATCATATCTTATAACCGCGGGTATTGATTTCTTGTATTGAGACAAATGATTCTTCGTCATCTTTATAGCGCAGTTTATCAGCGCGTTTATTTCTGTCGCGGAAATTCCCCCGGCTATTATATTTTTTTCCAGCCAGTCGTCGTATCCGCCCATTTCATCGTCATAATTTCCAAGAAATATCTGTGATTTTCCATTTCCAAAAATTCCAGTCCTGGCGGCGTCAATGGAATTTGTCTGCAAAAACACATCGCGCCGGAATAACAGTTCCTCTATCCTTGCGGTTATTTCTTCAATAATATTTATCTGCGCGATCTGCGAAGCCGTCATACCGATTCTTGAATAAGAATTGCGATCCCGGAAATGCTTCATCTCGTGAATCAGGACAATCGGAACGGCGCTGTTTTTTAGATTAACTTCGCGCGCCATTTCGTCATAGCGCAATATTTTATTATTCCTGTGATTGGCGAAACTCATCGCATAGGCTTCTTTCGGCATAACAAACCAGTTGATAATTACGGTGTTGCTGCGCGGATCGTAATATCCGTGCTGCGTTTCGGAAATATCAGAAACTTTGTTTACGACAATTTCGCAAATTTTAATACAAGCATTCTGGGCGGCGGTTTTGTCCAGAAATTCACGCGGATTTGGCCAGCCCGACTTTATGTTTTTAACTGAATCGTTGAAAGATTGGACTTTGTTTATATACGAATTGCGCGGAGCGCCCAAAAAGGACAACGCTGCCAGAAATAAAATCCGCGGATCAGGATACATAGCTGAAACTCCCGCTTGTATCGCTTCCGGTACTTGGGCACGAGCATTCACAAGTGCAGGTTGGCGTTCCCGAACAAGTCCCGGAAGCGGATGTTCCGGGCGCGCAACCTGAATTTGTTGTGCAGGCCGCCGCGGCCGGACAATCATTGAATCTGTAAGAGCCGTCGGAAGAGCAGTATTTGCAAGTTTTTCCATATCCCGCCGAATCCCCGATCTGAAATGTATAAGAGTAATAGATTGTAATTCCGTTGACGGAACCGGGGCAGTATGTGGCGGGATTTCTTGCGCAAGCCATACACGCGTATTGCCCGCCTGTCGGCTCATAGGTATCGGGAAAATATTCAATCGTGCCGCATATGCAACCGTTGGCTTCATAAATCCAATTATACCCTTCGGCGCTGTAATACGCGTTTGTCTGTTCTGAAAATATCGCCGCCATAAACAGCGCGAAAATTATTTTTAATCGCATCTAGCCCTCCATTAGCCACAAAGAAAAACCACCGGTTAATGGTGGTTGGAGGTTAGTAACAATTGGTTGAATTGTGCGGCGTATTCAATATATTCCGCCAGCCCCCCAACCATTTCGGCTGTGGGCAATTTTCGTCGGCGGTAAAAAAATAAAAGCATCGCGCCGACGCAACCAAAGGGTTACTACACCCCGGCATCGGAATACCCGACGCCAATGCAAGTATAAATTATTATGAAAAATAAATCTAGCAGAAAATAAAAGAAGGCAGAAGGCAAAGGGCAAAAGGCAGAAGCTTAATATTTCAATTTTGAACACTGTTCTAATTTGAGAAATTAAGCTCCTGCCTTTTGCCCTTTGCCCTTTGCCTTAAACTTCTACTGTTCCGTCGGCGAATTCTATTTGCGCAGGACGCGAAAAATCCGCAGTGGATGATATTATGTTTTTTTCTTTTCTTACGATCGCATAGCCGCGCCGCAAAACATTCTTATAGCTTAAAGAATTCAGCATTTGATCCATATGCGAAACGCCTGCATTCAATGCCGTGAATTTATTCTGCAAAATCATCCGGAAATTCTGAACCGCGGCAACTTGCTGTTTTCCCGATGCCAGTCGCCCGTTTATTATAATCCCCAAAGTCTTTGCCGCATCGTCCAATCGCTGCTGATGTTCAAATATCAACTGAGTCGGATTTTTTATTACAGTCGTATCAATGCGCTGCCGCGCATTTATCAAGCGGTTTGCAAAGTTTGAATGCACTCTGTGCCACAGATTTTCAATTTCCGAAAATAACGATATTTTCGTCGGTACTACTATTTCTGCGGCCCCGGTCGGTGTCGGCGCGCGGACATCTGCGGCAAAGTCTATCAGCATCCAGTCAGGCTCGTGTCCGACACCTGATATTAATGGAATTTCGGATGCTGCCGCCGCGCGGACCACAATTTCTTCGCTGAACGGCAGCAAGTCTTCCAAACTTCCGCCGCCGCGCGCGACGATTATTACATCCACATTTTTCCGCGCGTTGAAATAGTTTATGCCGGCGGCGATTTCCGCGGCGGCCGTCGCGCCCTGGACCTGGGCGGGATACAGAATTATATGCGCGGGCAAACGGTCGCGCAGTTTGTTTTGTATGTCTTGAAAAGCGGCACCCGTCGGCGATGAAACTATGCCAATAGTTTGCGGAAAACGGGGCAGTGGCTTTTTCCGCGATGCGTCAAATAATCCCTCTGCCGCCAGCTTTTGCTTGCGGTCTTCCAGCATTTTCAAAATCGCGCCGGCGCCCGCGATTTCTATTTCCGAAACAATCATCTGATAATTGCTGCGCGCGGGATAGGTAGTCAATTTCCCTGTTGCGATGACTTCCAGTCCATCCGCCATATTAAAATTCATTGGCGTTCCGCGCCAAATAATTCCGGAAATCGCGGCGCCGGAATCTTTGATAGTAAAATAAATATGCCCGCTGGCGGCCCGCGTGATTCCGGATAATTCGCCGCGGATTCGTATGCAGGAGAAAGCTGTTTCTACCACGCCTTTCAACAGCGCGGACGCGTCGGACACGCTGAAAATTGTATTTGCAGAAATCAAGGGTTCCGGTTTTTGCATTTTATAATTCCGTCAGGGGCCAGCGCGGACGCGGCGCGACAGGTTCGCGCACAATCCGCCCCAGTTTGAAATTTTCTATCCCGGCCCAAGCGATCATCGCGCCATTATCCGTGCACAAATTCAAAGGCGGTGCGGCGAATTGCATTCCGTTTTCAGGGGCCATTTTTTCAAGGGCTGCGCGAATGGCGGAATTTTTTGCAACGCCGCCTGCGACGACTATGGTCTTTGGCGCGGCGGCAATAACGCGCGCATCGCGCAGGGAATTCTGCAAACGGTTAAGAATGCAATCTACGACTGCGGCTTGAAACGACGCGCAAACATTATTTATAAAACTTTCGTCCTTAGTCCTTAGTCCTTCGTCCTTGTTTATCTCTGTCCTGACGGCAGTCTTTATTCCGCTGAATGAAAAATCACAGCCCGGCTTGTCGCATAATGGTCGCGGAAATTTATACGCCGCCGCATTGCCCAGCGCCGCGCGAGAATCCACCGCCGGACCGCCAGGATAGCCCAGGCCCAGCATTTTTGCGACTTTGTCAAAAGCTTCCCCTGCGCTGTCGTCCAAAGTCTGCCCGATAATTTCATAATCTGCGATACCGCGCGCCAGCAAAATCTGGGTATGCCCGCCGCTGGCCAGCACCAGCAAAAATGGAAATTCTACATTATTTGAAAGCCGCGGGACCAGAGCGTGGCCCTCTAAATGATTGACCGCGACAAGCGGCTTTTCCGTCGCCGCCGCCAGGCCGACCGCAAATTCCCAGCCGATGATGACGCCGCCGATTAATCCGGGTCCGGCCGTCGCCGCGATGACATCTATGTCCGCGATTGTTTTGCCAGCATCGTAAAGAGCCTGGCGCACGACTGAATCAATCGCCAGGATGTGTGCGCGCGCGGCCAGTTCCGGCACCACGCCGCCGTATTTTTGATGTTCTGGAATTTGGGAATAAATTATGTGCGACAAGATATTGCGATCGCTGTCCACGATCGCGGCCGATGTTTCGTCGCAGGAAGATTCAATGCCAAGGCAAATCATTTCTAAGCCCATAGCCGTCAGCCCATAGTCCATAGTCAAAAAGAAAAATACTGATGACTATGGGCTATGGGCTGACGGCTTTAATTATATTCTGTCTTTTATTGCTGCGCCGGTAAGGCATAATGACGCCGCGTCGCGGACTTTCATTTTATCAGAGTCCGGCAGGATTGACATTTTATTAACGCACTGAACAATCAAT
>JAIRZE010000009.1 GCA_031267375.1 Rickettsiales bacterium
GCGCCGCAGGCTTTAATCGCGAAGCGATGCCACCCCTTCCCCGTAAAGGGGATTTTCCACCGAGCTTTATTTTCAAAATTCAATAAACAAATTATTATCTATTCTGCTCGGCAAGTCAGAGATCCTTTTGCACATATTATCATTCGGCCAGTAGTTATTGGCACCGCCATTAAAATTAAACTCACAATGTTCACATTGTCCACCAGATTTGTGATAATAATTTGATACCTCTGCCGGTCCGTTTGAGTTTGAAAATGACGGATTCTGATAAGTTCCGGTCGTGGCGTTAAATATAACATAGCGCCCGTCGCGCCCGTCGCAATTGATTTGTTGGCCTTTTGGAAAATTAGTAGTTATATTTGCACCGCTAACACTTCCGCCAATGCAAAGCAAATACATCATATCGCTTCCCTGCTTGAATGCCGCAACCAGCGAAGCGGTGGATGTTGTAGAGCACATTGCCGTTTTGTTAGCAGTGTTGCCGCCGAAATATGAAGCGCCGGCACTGAATGCCGAATTTATCCCGGCGACCTGGGCCTGGACACCGTTGACGCAGCAATTGCCGGCCGCATCTTTGACACCGCTTTCGCAGGTATTCGTATAACCGGTTGCCACTGTTATTTGCTGATTCTCAGTGCAAACTATATCATCGCCACAGGTTGCTCCGCCGACAGAGCAAATTGTTTCTGATGAACCACAGGCTTTTCTGGCTGGGCTTTGCCCGACCGAGCAGCTGGTATCTTTGCACGCACCCTTGTTATCCGTCGTATAAGTATTTTCCGCAAACCACCAAAGCAAACTGTTCTTGTCATTATCTTGCAAAATATAGTTGTGCTCTGCTGATCCAGCCACAGCCGTTCCGGCCAAATTCGTGACTGGCGATATTTCACAATTTCCCCAAATCTTTTCAGACAAGCGGCACACGCCGCAGCCATACGAATTTTTACTGCAATCTTGGCACATATCATAAATGCTCGCATAAGTAATATCGTTATATTTCAGCGTATTCCCGCTGATCAGATTAGAATAATTTTCATAATAGAAATTCCAAGACTGCGCGCCGCCACTGAGATTATTTACAGTTCCTGAACTCGCCAAATCTCCGGTTTTTCCGCGATCGCTTAAAATTCGGGCCAGCACATCCGCGCCAGCGTCTGCAACGCATTTTTGAACATCGTTCCAACAGGCGCTGCGGTTTATGACAGACTTGCGGTTGACCGAAGTATCAACATTTTCGCACAGGCCGAAATTTCCGGATACTGATTTGCAAGTTTGAACTATGCAGGCCTTGCCAACTTCGCGGCAAGTCGCGATGATTTTGTCATATGTCTTGTCGTCGGCGATGCCCGTCATACCGGTTTCCCAATTCGGCGCGGCGGTCGTCCCCAGCAAGGCCACGCACGATTCGCGCACCGACGCGCACATATCATTGACGGTTCTGTCCACGACCACGCCGAACACGGACAAAGCGCGCGCATCAAATTCGCTGATTGATTTCGCAGTATCGGAAAGGCATTGCGTGGTCAGAGTGGTGCAGCTTTGCCGCATTTCTTCCAACTTTGCGCCCTGGGCCAGCTTTATCTGGGCAATCGCATCGTCTATGAAATCGCGCCAAACCGTATCGGATATTTTCTGACAGTTTTCCATTGCCGGTTCCAGATACTTTTTCTTTTTGTTCAGGAAACTGACAAAAGCGGAATTGCCGGGGACGGTGCTCCATTTCTGTTCGCTGGTCGGGCGGGTTATGGAATTTGCAAGATCAGCCAGATAAGGCGTCAGGAATGCCGCGCCGGTCGCCGGATCTATATACCGCCCGGTCGTATCCAAGCACTTGCCCAGGCCGACGCCGCAAACCGCCGGATCCGCCATATAATCCAGCATTTTCTTTTTGCAGGTCAGAATGTCGTCGCTGTTGCGCTTTTGATAAATGTCCAAGCGCGACATATCCAATAAAGCGCTGCTTTCAAAAACTTTGTCCTTTGCCTGGGCCATTTTTGTGTCATAAGCTTTGGATACAGTGTTGCAGTCCTGCTCTATCATCATCTGATATCCGCTTTCCGCGATCGCGGCGGCGTCCGCGCTGTCGCAAACCTCTGCCGCCATTTCACGGCAAACGGGCAAAGCGGCGTTGTACAGGGCCGCGCCTTCTTTGGTCGCGGTGTTGGCGCCCATCAGCGAATCAATAGTGTCAAACGCGGAATCCATATCCAAAGACAACGAAATCGCGGCCATATTCCGATTCATTTCATTATCAGCGGTGGATGATTTTAACTTTTTTGATATTTCGTCCAGGATTTTCTTGGACGCGGATTTGTCGTCTTGTTGAAAAGCCAGCTCTCCGGCCGTAGCCTTGGAAATCGCGGCGGCGTCTTCTTTTTCCATATTGACGGTCAGCAAACGCTCGTTAAAATCAAGCATAGCGTCTTCTACTTTTGTCATCTGCTTTGCGACGCCGTCAAATTCGTGCACGCGGGTGGAACAGGCGCATCGCTTTAACTGAGAGTTTTTGTTGGCGCAAAATTCATCCATACATTGATAGTAAACTTCGCGGCATTTTTTATAGTTGACGGCGGCGGCGCCAGTTGCGGCCCCCTTGTCAGATGCCGGCGAGTCTATTGCGGCGCGCGCGCGATTTGCAGATATTGCGCTTCTAACAGTCGCGTCAGCGACTGGCCCCCCGCCCTTGCGGGGGGGGGCGGACGGCACGGCCGTCCGGGGGGTGGGTTCGCTGGCCCCGCGCGAAATCGCAGTTCTGGCGGCGGTTATTGAACCCACCCCCGACCGCTCTGCGGTCTGCCCCCCCCGCAAGGGCGGGGGCGTTCCCGCTGACGCGGGAATTAAATTTTCTCTTTCCGATACTGCTGCATTATTTCTTTGCGAAACAGTCGGCGCGGCAACGGCGGTTCGCGCGGAAACATTCGTGGCAGAATCTGCACGGCGACTTGTCGTATCTGTCTTTGAATCCGGACGCTGAGTATTGTTTTGCTGAATATTATTAGAACGCGCGGCAACGAACGCGGCGCGACCAGCGGACGCGTTGTCCGCAGAATCTTGTTTTTTGATTTCTTGGCGGGCGGATTGCGGCGCGGCGGCGCGGGCTATTTCTGCGGCGAAATCGTCAGCGCCAGCGCGAGCAAAGCCAGCGCCTAAAATCGCGATGAAAATAAGGATTTTCTTCATTCCGAATAAAGTTTAGCAAAATAATAAAATCCAGGGCAAGGGGAAAAAATGAATTGACTTTATTCCCTTAATCATATATACTTTTTATCAAGAACTGGTTGCAGGGATACAACCAGAAAAATCAAAAGAAAATCCCAATTGGAAGATCTTGGTCGTAGGGACGCGACCAAGTAAAACAAAAGAAAGTCCCAAATTTTTATTATGGCCGCACGATTTGTCCTTTTATCTGATGTATTTTATAAAAAATATCCAAATAATTTATTTCCGGAAATAGAGTATAAAAATGATCGCCCGTATCTGGTATTTATTATTGATACCGAATGCGGAAGGTTTGCGATTCCATTGCGCTCTTATATCCGTCATCAGGAAGCGTTTTTTACAAAGCCGAATGCAATATGCGGGCTTGATTACACAAAGGCAATTTTTATATCCGACATATCATATATATTATGCGACTCAAACCCGGAAATAAATAATGACGAATTTAAGAAAATAAATGAAAATATAAATATGATAAAACGGGAATTTGTCGCATATTTGCGAAGATATATGAAATCTGTTGTTCGCGGCGCATTTGACTATGACCCTATTTGTAAATTTTCAACCCTGCAATACTTTCATAAAGAGTTGGGATTGCCCGAAAAACATTCTTGACAAACTTGTATTAATTGTCTACAATCTTAATAGAACCAAACCAAACAAAGGAGAGTTCTATGCAGATTATGAAAAAAACTATTCCGCAAAAGTTGAAAACTTGGGGCACCGGCGCAGCATTGTTTCTGCTGACTCTGCCGACGTTTACCGCGTGCGATAAAGAAGAATTTGACAAGCAAGCTGACATTGCCGCTAAAACCGCGAAATTCCGCGCTGCATTTGGACCCGCCAAGACCCAGCCTATTAATATTGCCGACGCATTTGATATTGATTTCAGACTTATCGCACAAAAGAACAATAATCCGATGAAAACAGCTTTGGATTCTGCAAACAATACTATCCCTATGGTGGATTATTATTTAGCGACTTACAGTGCAAATCATCCAACTTTGACCGCGTTGAAAAATTCTGCAAATGAACTTATTGCAGCACATAATAAATAAGCATAGATGTAAAGAATAAATACTCCTGAACAAATCCCGCGGAATTCGCGGGATTTTTTTAAGCTCGGTGGTGCCCCTGCCCCCATTTATGGGGGCGGGATAGATTCCGTTAGCGACTTGTCGCTTACGGAATCTTGGGTGGGGGCTTACCCGGGGAGTCTATTTATATTTTTAGTTATCCCAAATGAAGCC
>JAIRZE010000066.1 GCA_031267375.1 Rickettsiales bacterium
TCCATAGGCGAATTCCAGGCGCGGCGCACGAATACAAGGTATCGCGAGAATGGAACGAACGAAGTAAAATTCTGCGCTACTTTGAATAATACGGCGATGGCTCTGCCGCGGAGTTTAGCGGCGGTTATAGAAAACCACCAGAATGCGGACGGCAGCGTGAATGTGCCGAAAGCGTTGCAGCCATTAATGGGCGGCCGAACGGTCATAGGGCAAAAGGCATAAGGCAAAAATCCGGCGAAATGCCGGATTTAATTTTGACTTTGCGGGTTTTGGTGGTAAAATGCGCGAATTCTGAATAAAAAGCGCCTTGTTTCTTGACGACATAATTCAAGCGCGGGCTTTTATTGGATTTTAGTATATTGTGCCGATTGTTTGTGAAAAAGGGTTGGCAAGTGTATTAACATACACGCCAACCCTTTTTCGCGAACAACACGGACCGATAGATAAAACAAGGATAAAAAAATGAAGATAAGAAACATCGCAATCATAGCCCACGTGGACCACGGAAAAACAACACTCGTGGATAATATGCTGAAACAGGCCGGAACTTTCCGCGATAACGAACGCGTAGCCGACCGCGTTATGGACAGCGGCGATTTGGAACGCGAACGCGGAATTACCATATCCGCAAAGCCGACCAGCGTTTTCTGGAACGGATATAAAATCAATATCGTGGACACGCCCGGCCACGCCGACTTCGGGGGCGAGGTTGAACGAATTCTTTCTATGGTGGACGGCGTAGTTTTAATGGTGGACAGCGCCGAAGGTCCCCTGCCCCAGACTAAATTCGTGCTCAGCAAGGCCTTAAAGCTGGGACTGCGCCCTATTGTCTGCATAAATAAAATAGACCGCGCGGATGCCCGCCCAGACGAAGTCTTATCCGAAACTTTTGATTTATTTGACAAACTGGGCGCGACGGATTCTCAGCTTGATTTTCCCTATGTCTATGCCGTGGGCCGCGACGGTTGGGCCGTGCGGGATCTGAAAGACGCCGACAAAGATGAAAAGAGTTTAACACCTTTGTTTCAACTGATAGTGGATCATATTCCGGCGCCCGATTGCGACGGCACGCGCTGCCATATTGACGGGGCTTTCCGAATGCTGGCGACGACTTTGGAAGCGGACCCTTATGTCGGGCGCATTTTGACGGGCAAGATAGAATCCGGAACCATAAAGGTCGGGCAAAGCGTCAAAGCGATAAATATGAATGGCGAATTTATAGAAAACGCCAAGATTACAAAAATAATAGAGCATCGCGGGGTGGAAAAAATCAGCTTGGAATCCGCAAGCGCCGGCGACATTGTCGTTGTCGCGGGATTTTCTAAGGCAACGGTGGCCGACACCTTGTGCGATCCGTCAGTGAATGAAGCGATACCCGCATTGCCGATAGATCCGCCGACCCTGACTATGACATTTTTTGTTAATACCTCGCCATTGGCGGGAAAATCCGGCGGCAAGAAATTAACCAGCCGTATGATAGGCGAAAGATTGTTCAAGGAAGCCGAAACCAATATCGCGCTGAAAGTATCCCAGTCGGCGGCGAATGAGTCTTTTGAAGTATCGGGCCGCGGCGAATTGCAGCTGGGAATCCTGATAGAAACTATGCGACGGGAAGGGTTTGAGCTTTCCGTATCCCGTCCGCGCGTGGTTATGATTGACGGCGAAAACGGCGAAAAGCTGGAACCCATAGAAGATGTGGTCATTGATGTGGACGACGAATACAGCGGCGTGGTTATTGAAAAAATGACCAAGCGCAAGGCTATGATTACGGAAATGAAGCCGTCGGGGATTGGGAAAACGCGCATATCTTTCAGCGCTCCGTCGCGGGGGCTGATCGGATATTTGTCGGAATTCCGCACAGACACGCGCGGCACCGGGATTATGAACCGGATATTCAGCGAATACGCGCCATACCGCGGGGATATAGAATCGTACCGTCCCGGCGTTCTGGTTTCTATGGAGAACGGGGCGGCGGCGACATACGCTCTGTTTAATTTGCAGCCGCGCGGAACTTTGTTTATAGAGCCGCAAACCCAGGTTTACAGCGGTATGATAGTTGGCGAGCATACAAAGGAAAACGATCTGGAAGTCAATCCGATAAAAGGTAAAGAGCTGACCAATATGCGCAGCGCAGGCGCGGACGAAAAGCTGTTTCTGGCGCCGCCCCGCAGGATTTCGCTGGAAGAAGCCTTGTCGTATATCCAGGATGACGAGCTGGTAGAGATCACCCCGCAAACCATAAGATTGCGCAAAAAGGAACTGGACAGCGGCATCCGCAAAAAGGTCCGGAAATAAAAAGCTCGGTGAAAGTTCCCCTCCTGTGGAGGGGAACTTTCACCGAGCTTTTTTACCCCCTATTGCAAACTGTAATCAAAACATATATAATTCGGGTATGAAGAATTCCCGTAGATTGTTTATCTTCGCAGGATATGATGCATCCGGCATCATTGACGATTCCGCCTTGCTTTACGCGCGGGCATTGTCATCGCTTGGCGATATAATTTTCTTTATGGATAATAACGCGGCTGAATCAGAACTGAACAAATTTCGCAAAATTCCAAATGTTTTATTCGCAGGCGCCGCCCGACACAACGAATACGATTTCGGAAGTTATAAGCGCGGGTTTGAATTTGCGAAAAATCACGGCATTCTGGAAAATTACGATTGGGTTTATTTCGTGAACGATTCCGTGTACGGCCCGCTGACGCCGATGCGCGGCGTTTTGGAAAAGCTGGAATCGGATGGTTCGGACGCGGTCGCAATGGTTGCGACCACGCGCGTTTTCAAAAAGCAAAAGTTTATAGAATCCTGGTTCTGGGGCATATCCCCGCGCGTGTTTTTATTGGATGAATTTCAGCAATTTATAGCCGGCGTCAAGCGCCAGCCCACCAAGGAAGCCATCGCCGCTATTTACGAGCGCGGAATTACAGACCTGCTTTGCCGCAATAATTTTGCAACCGCGACCGCGTACGACACCGGCAATCGCGGAATTTACAATCGCCCGGAACGGCTTTTCCGCCGCGGCTTGCCCTTTGTAAAAAAAGCGTCGCTGACCCGGCATAACGGGGAACTGGGCGCGCAGATCGCTCGAATCCTGCGGCGCACGCCCGCGCCGATGCGCGCCGCCATTATGCAAAATGCAAATCGTGTTTTCGGCGCTGATTATATGAACTGGCTGCTGAGCGCGGGGCCGCTTGCAACAACAACTCGCAAAATAAAATACATTATGACAAAGGTGTTTTAATGCCAAAAAAAATCGCGGCCATTACAATGGCCAGAAACGACGCATTTTTCCTGGGCCGCTGGGCGGCCTATTACGGGCGGGAACTGGGCGCGGAAAATCTTTATATTCTGTTGGACGGATTGGATCAGGATTTTGAATTTCCGGGCGCGAATATAACAAAGCTGCCGCACAGGGATTTATCCCGCGTGCTTTTTGACAAGCATAAAAGCAAGAGTGTTTCCGATTTGGCGCGCGATTTATTTGCGCGCGGATACGATATTGTCATTGGCACGGACAGCGATGAATTTTTAATCGCTGATTCCGATAAATCCTTGCGCGAATACTTGTCCGATATAAAAATAAAAACATCCGTCAGCGGCCTGGGGATTGATGTCGGCCAGAATCTAAACAAAGAATCAGAACTGAATAAATCGCTGCCTTTCTTGAAGCAACGGGGTTTCGGATTGCTTTCTACAAGATATACAAAGCCTGTTGTCATATCGCGCCCTGTCTGTTTCGGCAGCGGATTTCATAAAATAAACCGGCATAATTTTCACATAAACCGAAATCTTTATCTGTTTCATTTCGGCAGCCTGGACTTGGAAATGCTGAAAGCGAAAAATAAAAACTGGGGCGATTTTCATCTGAAAAACCGCGCGCGGACTATTTATAGAATAACGAACAAGCGCGCATTGCCGTGGCGGATAACAAAATGGGCGCGGATTTTGCAAACCTTTGTCCGCCCGGTTTATGCGTGGAACAAGCCTGCGATGTTTGGCTGGGCGCCGGTTGTAAAAATACCGGAAAGATTTATAAAGACGGGGGTATGAAATGAACCTTGGGAAATTAAAGCCTTTTGCAATTTATCGCGCGGGTTT
>JAIRZE010000075.1 GCA_031267375.1 Rickettsiales bacterium
AAAATGGCGGCGATCAATTCGGATTCTGGTTTGATGTCTTGTCGGATGCAGACGGCGCGGGGATTGGTTTTGACACGGCCGCTTTGCAATATATGGGCGAATGGTTTTACAAAGTTTCCGCCCAGGTCAAGGTTTTGTTTTGACTATTTCACCGCGCAGGGAACATTTGTTGGCTTCTATTATTTTTACAAGGACTAAGGACGAAGGACTAAGGACTAAGGATAAAGGTTGGACTGCGACTCTATCGTCCTTCGTCCTTCGTTCTTCGCTCTTTATTATAACCTGCTGCATAAACGGAGTTCTGGCTATCATATTCTTTCCCGTTTTATCCGGCCCTTCTATCAAGCATTCAAAAGTCTTGTTCACGCAGCTTTCATTAAACCGTCGGTTGTTTTCCGTCAAAATATCATCCAGAATTTTCAAGCGATCGCGCTTTACATTATCCGGTATCTGGTCCGGCATCAGCGCCGCCGCCGTATGCGGGCGCGGGCTGTACTTGAAGCTATAAGAATTAATATATCCGATTCGCCGCGCAATATCGCAAGTCATTTCAAAATCGTCCTCGCTTTCCCCCGGAAAGCCGACTATGAAGTCGCTTGAAATCTGAATATCCGGCCGCGCAGCCCGCAGTTTTTTTGTAATATCTATATATAGATCCAGCGAATAAGGGCGATTCATTCTTGTCAATACATCCGGACTTCCGCTTTGTATTGGCATATTCAGAAATGGCAAAAGCTTTGGCTCTTGCCCGAACAAGGCGATCAAATCATCGGACATTTCCGTCGGATAGCTGGATGTGAATCTGATTCGTTTTATAGATTCTATCTTTGCGGTCTCGCGGATTAAATCCGCAAGCGAATATTTATAACCGTTGACATTCTGGCCCAGAAAGCATATTTCCACAGCGCCGTTTTCTGCCGCCGCATTCACATCGCGCATCACCTCAGAAAAAGGCCGTGATAATTCCCGCCCGCGCGTAAACGGTACTATGCAATAAGTGCAGCAATGATCGCAGCCCTCTTGGATTGGGATATAAGAGAGCGGGGTGGGGCGATCTTCTACGAAGGTCGTCTTTGATTGGCCGCTGTCGTAGACAGCGACCCCACCAGCTATCCCCAGTTCATCAAACTTTTCCAAGCCCGATAAATCAATATTCAGCAGGCGGGCGTCCGGATTTTCCAAAATTTCGGGCAGTTTGTGATAAGTCTGCGGGCCCAGCACAAAATTCAATTCGGGAATTCTTTTGAATGCATCCGCGCCCGCTTCCCGCGCGACGCAGCCGACTATGCCGAACAGAGCGCCCGGCTTTTTCTGATTCCGAATCCGCCCAAGCGCAGAAAAGACCTTGTTGCTGGCCTTTTCGCGAACGCTGCAAGTATTCAGAATTATAATGTCGGCATCAGGGATAGAGTCCGTCTGTGCAAGCCCGCGCGCGCAAAGCATCGCGGCGATCCGCTGTCCGTCATAGACATTCATCTGGCAGCCAAAAGTTTGGATAAAAAAAGTTTTCATTTATTACCACTACCCCGTCAGTTGCTTCGCAACTGCCACCCCTTCGCCAGCGAAGGGGAATTATTAGCAGCAAGAAGTTTGGATAAAGAACTTCACGATAATTTTTTTGCCAGCAGTTTATTGACCGTGTCCGGCGCGGCCGCCCCGTTCGTAGCCCGCATTACCTGGCCCACAAAAAATCCCAGCAGTCCCGTCTTGCCGCCCCGGTATTGATCCGCCTGTCCCGGATTATTCGCGATAATATCATCTATTATTTTTTCAATCGCACCGGTATCCGTAATCTGCTTCATCCCGAGTTTATCGGCGATTTCGCGCGGGCTGCCCGCCGCCCCTTCCAGCATTTTTGCAAAGATTTCCTTTGCCTGCTTTCCATTAATCTCATTTGAATCAATCATAGAAACCAGTTCGTTCAAGTATTCGGCGCGCATTGCGAATTCAGGATTCGCGGCAATGTCCCCCAATACCCAGTTCGCGATCTGCTTTGCTATTTTCGCATTGCCCGCGACAGCGGATTCAAAATAATCCGCAATCTCGCGCGTTTCAGTAATGCGCGCGGCGTCGTATTCAGACAGCGCGAAATCGCTGATATATCTTGCGCGCCGGGCTGCCGGCAATTCTGGAAAATCTTTGCGGATTTTTTCAATTTGCTCGTCAGTGATTATAAGCGGCAACAAATCCGGATCCGGAAAGTGCCGGTAATCCAGCGCATCTTCCTTGGAACGCGCGACGGTGGTGGTGCCGCTGTCCTGATTATAGTGCATAGTATCTTGGGAAACCTGTCCGCCGTTTTCATAAATCGCGATTTGGCGCCTCGCCTCGTACTCTATCGCTGTTTTTATAAACTTGAACGAAACCATATTTTTCGTTTCCGTGCGCGTGCGGAAATTCGTCTCGCCGACTTTGCGCACAGAAACATTCACATCCGCGCGCATAGACCCTTCTTCCATATTCGCCTTGGACACGCCGGTCGCGCGCGCAATCTCGCGAATTCCGCGCAGATAGCGCTCGGCTTCGTCCGGACTGGAAATAAAAGAATTTTCTTCGCGGTTATGGATGTCTATAAAGTTCACGATTTCCAGTAAGCAAACGCCAGCGCGGTTCAAGTCCACAAAAGACCGCGACGGATCCATATCGTGGATATTTTTTGCAGCATCCTGTTCCAAGTGCGCGCGTTCAATCAGAATTTTCTTTGGATTGCCATCGTCGCCGATAATTTCCAGCCATCCGCGGCCGACAACCGGCGGCCGGTCTGCGGGTTGGGTAATTTGATAACCTTGTGGCAGATCCGGATAGAAATACTGCTTGCGCGTGAAAATGCTGCGGCGAGTTATGTCGGCATTGATGCCCAGCCCGAAACGAATCGCCTGGTCCACGCATTCCCGGTTAAGCACCGGCAGCATTCCGGGCATTGCCGCATCAACCATAGAAACCTGGGTATTTGCAGGCACCGTCGGATTGTAATCCGCGCTTGCGCCGCTGAATAATTTAGACCGTGATAAAACTTCTATGTGGGTTTCCAGCGCGATAACCAATTCCCATTCGCCGGTCTTGCCTTGGATAGTATACATTTTTATTCCCCCATAACGACCGACGGGCGGTTGTCAAAATTTGTGAATGATTCTATGCTTTTTGCAAATTGCAGCACGCGCAAGTCGTCAAACCGCGGCCCCATAATGTGCATTCCGACCGGCAAAGCTTCCGACAGTCCAATCGGCACGGAAACGGCCGGCAATCCGGACATATTTGATCCGATATGCAGAATATCGGCATCATCAAATTGTTTCGGCGTGAAATCGTCTGACAATGGCGCGGCGACGCAAGGGGTGGCCGGGCTGATGATCAAATCGCACTTCTTGAATGCGGCCAAGAACTCATTATCCAAGACCCGGCGGACTTTCGCTGCTTGCAGCAGACAGTCCTTGTAAAACATTTCGGTCAGCATAACGGATCCTGTGATCAGCCGGTACTTTACATAGTGTCCGAATCCGGCTGCGCGCGTCTTGTCGCAAGTGTCGTAATAATCGCGCCCGTTCACGCGCGTACCGTACCGCATACCGTCATAGCGCGCAAGATTGCTGGACGCTTCATTGCGCGAAATTACCAAGTATAAAATCAAAACATCGTGAATATGCGGCAGTGAAATATTGACTATCTCTGCGCCGGATGCGCGCAATTGTTCTATCCGTTCGTTAAAAATATTCTTAATATCATCTGAAATTTCCAGCGATTCAAATTCTTGGACCAATCCGATTTTTAATCCATTCAACGGAAGCGCGGCCAGCGGCGCGGCCAGAGAGTTTGCAATATCATCCGCCGCCTGCGCGCTGGTTGATTCCAGCGGATCAAATCCCGTCATTACCGACATCGCCAGCGCGCAATCGTCCGCTGTGCGTCCGAATGCGCCAGGGTGATCCAAGCTGGACGCGAATGCCGCGCAGCCCCAGCGCGAACATACGCCATATGTCGGCTTGAACCCGACCAGCCCCGTCAGGGACGCCGGAAACTTTATTGAATTTCCCGTATCCGTTCCGGTTGCGATTAATGCAAGGCCGCCAGCCACGGCCGCCGCGCTGCCGCACGAAGAGCCGCCGGGGGTTAATTTCCTTTCGCGCTGATACGGATTATACGAAGGACCGAACGCCGATGTTTTCGGAGTGCTGGCCATACCGAATTCGCTCAGGTTTGTCTTGCCCAGCAGAACGGTTCCGGCGTCAATAAATTTTTGCGAAACAGTTGATTCGTATTCCGGGACAAAATTTTCCAAAATGCGCGACGCGGCGGTCGTGCGAATGCCGCGCGTGGCAAAATTATCCTTCATCGCGATAGGAATGCCTTCCAAAGGCCGCGCGGTGCCGGCGGCATAGCGGCGGTCGGACTCTGCCGCGTCGGCCATAGCGCGATCACGCGTTATGGTT
>JAIRZE010000081.1 GCA_031267375.1 Rickettsiales bacterium
CAGCTGCGTCATTCCGTTGCGTTTGCGCAAGCAAATGACAACGGAATCCAGGTCTTTAAATATTACCTGGATTCCGGCGTTCCCGCTGCGCGGGCCGCCGGAATGACGTTTGTTTGAAACAGGTGTTTTGCGGAACAGAGCGATAAATTTACATAAGCGAGAGTTTTGCTAGGTCTTGTAGACATTTAGCATAGATTTTTGCGGCAGAGAATTTGGGGCAATAACTTCGGATTTCCGCTTATCTGTATAATATACAGATTTCGTGAATCCGAGTATATGAGAACGAGCGTAGCGTCGTTCGAATAACTACGAGGATACGCGCAGGCACGAAGTGCCGAGCGAAAATCCTGGTTCTTGCTTTAAATGTCCAGCCGCAAATCAATCAATCTTCTGACGACACAGTCTAGCACTCGCACTATGGGCTTTCAAGGGAAACAATTTAAAAAAACGCAGATTGACAAATATACGATTGGTGCTACACTGTTGTCATGGAACACGATTTGCCCGCAATATTTGCACAAATGTATAATGACCGCCGCGCGGCGCATTATTGCGCGGGGTTTAATCTATCTTTGCAAGATATTCACAATCTGCAGGGGAAAAATATTCTGGTAATCGGCGGTGGGGCGTCAAAGCTTGTCCGTGATTTTACGGACTTTGGCATCCAGCTTTCCATAACCAATATAGACCCGTATGTAATCGGGCATGACCCCGAAAATGAAACTACATTGTTGAAACAGAATTTTCTTGGCACAGATTTCAAAAATAAATTCGATCAAATATGGTCTTTCTATGCCTTGCCAGAATATGCAAAGTTCGAGTATGAGGTAATATTAACATTCGTATGCGCGCTGCGCGCGGTAAAACCGTCTGGAATTGTTCGGATTTCGCGCGAAAACGCAAAGAAAAGCGAGCTTTTCCCATATAAGACAGACTGGCATAAAATGCAATGCTTTTTCATAGATAAATTCAATCAAGTTTTCGAAGATTCAAAAATTGAAAAACGCATATTTCCGCTGATATGCCCGACGGGACGCGGCCAGGCAGATCCCGATTTAACAATACAAGAATACCTGGATAAAAGAAATCTGATACTATCAAGACCGGAACTTTCGATGGGATTTACTGATAAAAATATTTACTTCCAGGCCCCGGAAAATAAAAAAATTTTAAATCTTTGGCTGAAAGCATTATCAGCATCGACTAAATTAAAGAATTTACAGAATTACTACAAATTTTCGAAATAAAATCAGTCCCACCAATAGCCTAGACACTGTTAGCAAAGGTTTACATGATTTGACGGTCAGAGGTTAAATTTGCCCCGCCGCAATTTTTTCGCCCTGTGCAATTTTAATAATTCATCTGCTTCGTCAAACTCGCTCGCCGTATGCTCATACTGTCTCGCTCGTTTTCCTTGCATCTAAATCATTAAAATTGCATCAAATCATGCAAACCTTTGGTAACAGTGTCTAGTCACAAAGTTCTGTCAAACATGGGATTGTTTCAAATATTGCGATGGCTTCGTCTTTGCCGTATTGACGCTTAATTTCGCATTTTGCGCGGTTACCTTTCCATCCGCTGTCGGCATTGCTGAAATACCAGTTATTATTATCTCTGCCATTCCAAAGATGATTATTCCCCTTATTATATTCAAGGTCATAAGATTCATCTTCTTCTTCCAGGAAATCGTTATATCCGGCCCCCATGCTTATATACGCCCCGAATGAAGGAATGATTAATGCGCTTATCTCTTTTTCCTGTCCGCATAGAAATTCCATCCCGTATTCAGGCGTTGTGCCGGGGCATATATTTTCCCTGACCAGTTCCCAGTTCCCGTTATTATCGCGCACTTCTATCCTGTCGTCGAAATATACGAAAATACCATCCATATCTTTTTTCTGCAATACGGATTTATATTCTTTTCCGCATGAACAGATTCCTTCCTTGCATTTGCAAAACACGATTTCAACCTGGTCCGGTTTTTCTTCATCAACAAAGACATCTATTGTTCTTGAATACATGCTTCTAAAATTCTTGCAACCGAACTGCGCGACGCGTTCCCTGGTTGTGGCGCGCATATGCCCGGCGATCAATTGCCATTTGCCGTTGCTGTTGCGGACCTTGGTTTCCCCGTCGGAATATAATTTCACGCCACCGGATTCTTCAACCTTTGGCAATTCGCCGCCGCTGCACGACCAGCCCATGCCCCAGGAACATCTTTCTATTTCGATACGATCAGACAATTCTTTTGTAACGGAAAACTCCCAATCGCCGCTTCCGAAATCGGCCACAGATTTTTTCTCTGCAATGCATTGGCCGGCGATAACACAACAACATAAACAAGCAAGTATTTTTTTCATATCCGCTATTTTGGTTTCGCTATTAAAAAAGTTTTATGGGGCAGCTCTTTTTCCGGAAATAAATTATAAAAATCAAAATTATAGATAAACCGTATCGCCGGGTAAATACCGTAACCGTCCTGCCAGTGATCGGTAACATCGTACGGATCGGCAACGATCAGCACGTCATCCAATTCCGTTTCGGTACCCATAGTGTCATATCCGATTATAACCTGCCAATGCCCGCCGAAATCATTCCATCCGATAATAATCGGATTGCCGGCGGCCAGCGTTTCGCGTATGAATTTCAAAGTAAAAACTTCGTCCACATTTTTGCCCGCATCAAAAGTGGAATAAATATCGAATCTGCCGACGCCCTTAAACATTTCGATTATATTGCGCAGGCTTTTGGATCCCGGCACTTTTCCATTAGATGGCAGTTTAACAAGTTCTTCCAAATTCTTTTCATCCCAATCGTCCAATCTATTGTAATAGTCCAGAACCATCAGAACCGAAGCGGCCCCGCAAGATGTGTTGGATGTTTGCTGAAAGGTCTTGAAATGCGGCAGAATCGTCAATTCATCGTTAGACTTCATATTATAATAATCATGTCTTTTGTAATACCGGCTGGAACGATGCTGGCTTGCCCCATAAAATTCGTCTTGGGAAACAAGGTCGGCGCCACCCGGATCCAGATCGATCGGATTGGCCGGCTTTACTTTATTATAGTCCGACGGCATCGATGAACATCCGGCAAGAAAAGCAACAGATAAAATAATAAATACAAATCGCATGAACATTATTATAATAATCAAAATAAAAAACGCCAGTAAAAACTGGCGTGAATTTTGTCGGTTTTTGTGCCTGTCCCCGCGAAGGCGGGGATCTAACAGATTTCGTCCTGGCGACGACCTAGCTATCTGCAAGCTTTAACAATGAATCAAATTTATAAATGGTCGGCAGACGGCCCCTGCCCTTGCGCTGCACGCTTATCAAACCAGAATCAACAAGTCTTGTCAAAAGATTGCTTATGGTGCTTACATGCTCTATATTTGTAGTTTCTGAGATTATTGCGACATTTACAATCGGATTCTTAAACAACGCATCAAGCAAACACACGGAAAATTGCGAGCGAGTAGATTCTTGGAATTCCCTTTTGCTTTGCTCATAAAACTCTATGATGCTTCTTACTTTTTTAAGATTTATTATTGATTGCTCCACAACAGCGTTCAAGAAAAATTCTATCCACCCCTGCCAGTCATTATTTGCAGAAATATTTTTTAACTTCGCATAATATAAGTCCCTGTTTTTATCAAAATATTCACTGAGATAAAATACCGGATATTTCAACATTTTTTTCTGATATAAAAACAGCGGGATTAACATGCGTCCCATACGGCCATTCCCATCCAAAAACGGATGTATCAGCTCAAACTGAGCATGCATAAACCCAAGCTGGACCATTGTTTCTTGAACATCAGAATTTATATATTTTTCCAAATTGTCCAAAGCCTGCAACGCTTTTAGAGGGGATGGCGGAATATATGTGGCTTGATCTATGGGGGTCCCGACCGGTGCTATATAATTCTGGACTTTCCTGAATTCTCCACGATCTTTATCATCCCCTCGAACACCGGACAATAAAATAAAATGAAGTTTTTTCAACATATTCAGATAAATAAATGGTCGTTCTATAAACATTTCCTCTGCTTCAAACATTGCGCGCCGGTAATTCATAATTTCATCAATATCATTTCGCTTGCTGTCGTTCTTTTCTCCCGCCTCAAACTCCAAAACATCGGTCAAAGAAGCCTGCGTCCCCTCTATTTTAGAAGATAGAACCGCTTCCTTGGTAGTCATCGGGGATAGCAGAATGTGCGGATTAGGTATTGCTTCCAACATCCCGTTATACAAAGACAAATTCGCATTAGCCCGGCCTATTGGCAGAGATAATTTCTCCCAATCCAGACTGCGAATCGGTAGATTCTGTATCACAAACGGTTGCATATCAATACTCTTATTTTGTTTCCATTCTAATGCAAACAATTTTATTTATCAACAATAAAATCGCTTTTATTGGAAGCAAAACCATTTGTTCTTATTGAAATGGATACAAAAAATCCCGCACACGGCGGGATATATATTTGTTTCGGTTTTTATGTTTTTAACAGGTTTCGTTCTGGCGACGACCTACTCTTCCGTGGCTTAAGCCAAAGTACCATTGGCGATACGGGGTTTCCCTGTCTGGTTCGGGATGGACCAGAGGGTGGCTCCCGCTCAATAATCACCAGAACGAAACCTGCCGACATCGTTCCCCCTTCGCCCAAAGGGCGAAGACGCGATCAAATCTCAAAAATCTAAGAATCAAAATATTTTTACAAAATTTCTGACAGAAATTTTGTCATTCCGGCGAAGGCCGGAACAGGGCTTAAAATCGCAATGCAAAGCATTGCTAATGCCTAAACTTGGCTCGCCCGTCTGCTTCGCAGCCGAGGCTCGCACTATTTAGCCCTATTGCGGACCAAGTCCGCAATGACAAAAAATTGCTTTGCAATTTTTTGTAAAATCAACCATCTCTTCAAGCATTCGTTTGATTTACAAAATCACTCGCGTTCATTATCCGGCCTTTGCCCAAGGGCTTTAGCGGATAACAAAATCGCACACAATCAAAGATTGCTGGATTTTGTAAATCAAACAAAAGATAAAAAGTCAATCATCCGATTAGTATGGATGCGCTGAACCCCTCGCAGGGCTTACACGTTCCACCTATCAACGTCATAGTCTATAACAGGATTAATGGGGATATCTTATCTTGCAGCCAGCTTCCCGCTTAGATGCATTCAGCGGTTATCTGTTCCGAACATAGCTAACCTGCGCTGCCGCGGGCGCGACAACAGGAACACCAGGGGTTCGTTCGACCCGGTCCTCTCGTACTAAGGTCAAGTCTGCTCAAATATCCAACGCCCACAGTAGATAGGGACCTAACTGTCTCACGACGTTATTAACCCAACTCACGTACCGCTTTAAATGGCGAACAGCCATACCCTTGGGACCTGCTCCAGCCCCAGGATGCGATGAGTCGACATCGAGGTGCCAAACACTTCCGTCGCTATGGACGCTTGGGAAGCATCAGCCTGTTATCCCTAGAGTAGCTTTTATCCGTGTGCGATGGCCCTTCCATGCGGAACCACCGGGTCACTAAGACCGACTTTCGTCTCTGCTCGAGGTGTCCCTCTTGCAGTCAGGCTTGCTTTTGCCTTTGCACTCACCGGCTGATTTCCGACCAGCCTGAGCAAACCTTCGCGCGCCTCCGGTACGATTTGGGAGGCGACCACCCCAGTCAAACTGCCCACCACGCACTGTCCCCCGCCCTGTTTC
>JAIRZE010000085.1 GCA_031267375.1 Rickettsiales bacterium
TTGCGATCAATCAAGCGCGTGAACACGCCGCCCAAAGTTTCAATTCCCAAAGACAACGGAGTAACATCCAGCAGCAGGACATCCTTTACATCGCCTTTCAAAACGCCGCCCTGAATCGCCGCGCCAAGTGCAACTACTTCGTCCGGATTCACGCCCTTGTGCGGCTCGCGTCCAAAAAATTCTTTTACGGTTTCCATAACCTTTGGCATCCTGGTTTGCCCGCCGACCAGAAGTACTTCCTTTATATCGCCTTTGGAAATGCCTGCGTCTTTCAATGCTTTCTTGCACGGCTCTATCGTTTTTTCAATAAGATCGTCAACCAATGATTCCAGCTTCGCGCGGGTAAGAGTCGTATTAAAATGCTTTGGCCCAGACGCGTCCGCCGTAATAAACGGCAGATTGATATCGGCGGTCGTTTTGGAAGACAATTCAATTTTAGCTTTTTCAGCAGCTTCTTTCAAGCGCTGCAATGCCAACTTGTCATTGGACAAGTCTATGCCGCTTTGCGATTTGAATTCTGCTATCAAGTGCTGCAACACGCGCGCGTCAAAGTCCGCGCCGCCCAGCATAGTGTCGCCGTTGGTGGATTTTACTTCAAACACTCCGTCTATGATTTCCAAAATAGAAATGTCAAAAGTTCCCCCGCCCAAGTCGTACACCGCGACGATTCCGTTCTTGGATTTGTCCAAGCCGTATGCCAGTGCCGCGGCCGTAGGCTCGTTCACTATGCGCAGGACATTCAGGCCCGCGATGCGGCCCGCGTCTTTTGTCGCCTGGCGTTGGGAATCGTTAAAGTATGCCGGAACGGTAATGACCGCATCTGTGATCGTTTCCCCCAGATAGCTTTCCGCGTCTTTTTTCAATTTGCCCAGAATGATTGCGGAAATCTGCGACGGAGCGTATTTCTTGCCATCTATTTCAACCCAAGCATCGCCGTTGTCGCCGGCAACCAGCTTGTACGGGATATGCTTTTGAATTTCGCGAACCTCTGGCGAATCAAAGCGCAAGCCCATTAATCTTTTAATTTCATACACAGTGTTTTGCGGATTGGTAACGGCCTGATTCTTTGCGGTTATGCCGACCAATTGCTCTCCATTCGCGGTGAACGCGACGATAGAAGGGGTAGTGCGCTGCCCTTCGGAATTTTCAATAATTTTCGGATCTGACCCGTCCATAAACGCCATAGCGCTGTTGGTGGTGCCCAAGTCAATGCCAAGTACTTTCGCCATAATTGCTTCTCCTATTTTTTATTTAGCTGGTGTAAATATAGTAAAAAAAAATCCCCATTCAAGGGGTATGAATTACTATTTTATCTCTCCGATATAAATCCCGCTGCCGACTGCAACGCCCAGCAGCGGATCGTCCGGCGAAACATACGAATTTGACACCGCCGCGCCCGGTATATTCGGATCCGGCAACTGATCGCCCGCTTCAAAGAAATCCGTCAAAGAAACCGTCTTTACATCAGTGCCCGAAAGAGCTGTCATAACATAGGTTTCCCCGTCCGCCACCGCATTCAAGGCGCAGTCGGCAAAGCGCGCCGCCAGCAATCTGTCGCCGGCATCCGTATCCCCTGCCCTTTGCGTATGTTCCGGAAAAGCCGTACGGTTTGACACGCCCAGCTTTGACAATTCCCGCGCTATCATTTCAGCCGGCTTGCCGGAATGCCCGCGCAATTCAATCCCTTCGGATACCAGAATGATTCCATAATCGCGGCCGCTGTTTTTTATATGCTTTGCCAGATTTTCTGGTTTGAACTTTATTTCCGGAATCAGTATCGCGTCCGCGCCGATCGCAACCCCGGCAGAGAGTGCAAGATGCCCCGTATCGCGCCCCATAGTCTGGACCACGAACCAGCGGTGGTGGCTGCGCGCCGTCAGTAGCAGCTGGTCGCAAAAGCTGACCAAACTCTGCACTGCGGTCGCAAAGCCGATGCAGCAATCGGTTTTCGGAATATCCATATCTATGGTTTTCGGAATGCAGACCAATTGCAGTCCGGCGTAAATCTCGCGATGACAATGCGCCAGGGAAAGGCTGCCGTTTCCGCCTATTAAAATCAAGGCGTCCAGCTTCATCTCGGCCAGGCAGCGCTTTAATTTCTTGTTAAAATCAGAAAGCGTGTTCGCGCGCGCGGCGGTTTGAAAATTATCAGCGCCCGCGCGTCCGTTTTTCAGCCAAGATCCGGACAGGCGCGCCCATTCCGGCGGAAAATTATCAGGCGTCAATTTTACAAATTCAGGGGCGTCCGCGCCGGACAATCCGTCCGTGCCGTCCAGAATTCCGACGGTTTCCCAGCCGCGCGCCGCCGCGCCCAATATCAGGCGCCATATGACGGAGTTCAATCCGCTGCAATCCCCGCCAGTTGTCATAATTCCTATCCGCCGCATAAAATCTCCTTTTCGTTCATTATACCACAAATGCATTGACAAACAAAAAGATTCTGTGATAAAATTCCAAATGTAGGGAAAGCGGAGAGATATAAATTTACAAAGGCGAACGCTATGCCCAGAAAAAATGCTAAAAATGCCGCTATCGGCAAGACCAAGAAATCCACCGATCACATCATAGACGACGCCGTTTTGCGCCAGAATTCTTGGATGTCGCGCCGCACCGCTTGGGCGCGCCGGTTCTTGGGGCTGGATAAAAGAAAGCAAAAAGCAAGGGATAATAAAATGTTCACAGAAAAAACGCCCGCCCGCAAAAAGTCAATACTTGCGGCCTATTGGTTTCCCATTCTCTGCGCACTGGCGGTCATAATCGTCGCGCTGTGGGTTGCGTTTTCCTGGACCTTGCGCGGGCGCACAATCATCGTTCCCAATGTGCCAGAGCCCGTCGTAAATGTCCTGGACGAAAAATCAGCGCCCAGCTTTGACATCGTCCGTATTGAAAAAGGCGGAAATATCGTGGTTGCGGGCCGCTGGGCGCCGGACAGTAATGTGTCTGTTTTAATAAATAAAAAGCTGGTCGCGACTATGCTTACCAACGCGCGCGGCGAATTCGTCTATGTCCCGAGCAAGCCTTTTGCCGCCGGCAATTACACTATATCATTGGTCGGCGTGGAATCCGATATTGAATCAAAAGACAAAGTCTTTATCTATGTTTCGCCAAAGGGCTATGAAAATTCAATCTCGCTGCTGATGACGGCGGGCGGAAGCACTCTGTTGCAGGCGCCAAAGCTGGTTGACGGCGATCTGGCGGTTTCAAAAATAGATTATCTGGAAAGCGGCCGCATAGTGGTCAGCGGCGCCGCGATGCCGCGCCTGCGGGTGTCGCTTTCACTGAACGGGAAATATCTTGGCTTTGCGCGCGTCAGCGATCACCGGAATTTCGGCCTGGGCGCGGATGTGGAAAAGTTGGAACCGGGCAAAGAATACAAACTTTCAATCCGCCTGCACGACGGGGACGGCCTGACGGTGGCCCAGGTATCGCACAAGTTTGTTATGCCGGCGGCAACGGGCGCGGACGATACTTTTTATACGGTGCGGCGCGATGATTGCTTGTGGATTATCGCCAGAAATTTTCTGCGCAAGGGAATATTGTTCAGCATAATCGCAGAAAAGAATAATATAAAAAATCCGAATCTGATATTTCCGAAACAAGTCTTGCAGATACCGGTGGGAAAGTAATTTAGTGGAAAAAAGTGGTGCGAGTGAAGGGAATCGAACCCTCGCCCAAAGCTTGGGAAGCTTTTGTTCTACCATTATACTACACTCGCATTGAACGCGATTATATATGATTTATTTGACATTTGCAAATAATTATGTATAATCGGAAAAGATACAAGTGATTCCCGCCTGCGCGGGAATTGAAAATCCTTCGTCTGTGGACGCGGGACACCGAACGGCGAGTCTTCGCTCTCGGTGGCTTTTTATTGGAAAAAGAAAGAAAATGACGCCGCAAAGCATTGACGATTTATTGAAATCATTGGGTAAAAATCCCAACGATTTGCCGGAATCCTTGGATGCTTTGACAGCGCCGTCCGCGGCTGACTATTTTCATATGCCCGCGGACGCAAGGCTGGATCGCGCCGGCGAATTAAAAAAGGCCGCGGATCTGGCCCGCGCCATAAACAAGCCAAAATCGGCGCGGCGCAAATTTGCCGCACAGATTGAACAGCGGCTGGATTTGAACGCGGCGGCAAAAATGGCAAAGCAGATAAATCAGAAATAGGATTTAATAAAAATGAATAAGAAAATATCCTGGCCAAAGCGGGTTAAAATCACCACCGATTCCAAACCGCGCGAAGAAAACCCGCGAGAGGAAGATTATGATGAAACGGAAGAATTGTGGAAAGAAATAAAATACAGTGTTCGCGAATACTGGGAAGATCTTTTTTATATGCTTGGAATAAAAAGGAAGTCAAAATGAAAATTCTTGGAACCTTGGGAAAAGATGTTCCTTTTCCGGACGGCGTAAAGCCGCAAGACTTGCATTCGGAACCCGCGTCTTTTCTGTGCAGGTATCAGTTGAAACCGGATTTTCTGCGCCTTACTCTGCAAGATCAATTGCAGCCGAACCAGCAAAAAATAAAGAAACAGGATTTGCGTTTCGCCCCGGCGAACTCAAAATTTATGCAGGATTTTTTCTGCATTCAATATTAATTAACAAAAACCAAAAGGAAAGAAAATGGCAACAGTCATTCGTTTAGCAAGACACGGCGCAAAAAAACGCCCTTATTACCACATAGTCGTCACGGATTCGCGCCTTGCGCGCAATTCCGGCAACATCTTGGAAACTGTCGGAAAATACGACCCTATGCAGGCGCGCGATTCCGCAAACCGCATACTGTTTGACGCGGACAAAGTAAAGGCCTGGCTGGGCAAAGGCGCACAGCCGTCGGACCGAGTTTATAAATTCTTGGCGAATGCCGGATTGTTGCCGAAAAAAGCGCATCCCGTGCAGACAAAAAAAGACAAGCCGTCAGAGAAAACTCTGCTGAAAATCAAAGACCGCGAAGCGAAAATAGCAAAGGCGAAAGAAGCCGAAGAAGCGGCGAAAGCCGCACCGGTCGCAGAAGAAGCCCCTGCGGAAACAGCAGCTGAAACACCTGCCGCGGAATAATTTTTATTTCGTTCGCAAGCTCTGTGGAAACCCCTGCCCCCATTTATGGGGGCGGGATAGATTGCCCGGCAACTTGTTGCCGCTGGCAATCTTGGGTGGGGGCTTCGGGAGCTCCATAAGCCCCCACCCAAGAACTTCTAAGGCTCGCGTTGCTCGCCAAGAAGTTCTATCCCGCCCCCGCAAGCGGGGGCAGGTGTAGCTCCGAGCTTACGAGTGGCAAGGAAGTGCTTCAAAATATAACTATACAACTATGAACGACACGCAAAAAATCTTAGTAGGAAAAATAGTCGCGGCGCAGGGACTGCGCGGCGAAGTTCGCGTTCATACTTATACGCAAAGCCCTTTGGACTTTGCTAAATTAGCAATTATCAATGAGCAATTAGCAAATAAGAAAATTAAATTTATCCGCGCGGTTCCGAATTCCCCAGTTGCGATTTTGAAGATCGCCGGCGTTGATGATCGCAACGCGGCCGAAGCTTTGCGTGGAACGGAATTGTTTGTTAACCGCTCTGATATGCCGGCGCTTCCAGATGGCGAATTTTATCAAACGGATTTAATAGGCTGCGCCGTACTGCGCGATGATGAAAAAATTGGGGCTGTTGCAGCGATGTATAATTTTGGCGCGGGTGATATACTGGAACTGAACAATGGCGATATGATTTCTTTTGCCGGCGCGGATGTGGACCTGCCCCGCAGAGAAATTAAAGTAAAGTGAAACTATGTTTATAAACGCCCCGTCAGGGGCGTCATCCCGGCGAAGGCCGGTATGACGAACACTTCGTGTTCGTTTAGGTAAAATAAAAAAGAGAACAAAATATGGCTGGCAATGCCGCAAAGCTTTTTACTATCGCGTTTGATATGGGAATCGTTCAGAACGGGTATCCGCTGTGCCATAAATTTATGTCCCGCGATTTAAGATGCCGCGCTTATAATAACGCTATAAAGCCGATACGCATAGGCGAAAACACGATAGAACCCACCGTATCCATACTGAACAACCGGATGACGATTCATTTTTCACAGGACGGAATCATTTATCACAAAATAATTCCGCATCCGGCATACACGCGGGCCTGGGCGGTCGCAACGGACTGCGCAAAATGCAGGCAATCTTAAAGTTTCAGAGAGCAGAGAATGGATAACAACAAAGGATAAAAAACTATGATGGAAACGAAAATTTTTGTGAACGGCAAGGAAATAAAAGATGAAAAGCCGATTTTCTGCAACTATGAGAATTGCGATATTCCGCAATACGCGAACAAATTCGGAAAAGTGGAAATAAACGCCACGACTGATTCCCCAACCGGTCCGCGCGCGTTAAATATTACCGTGCCGAAAAACATTTCTGCCGACGCCGTGTCTATGGAGGCTATTGTTTCTTGCCGCTTGTGCCATTCCCGCCAAGCGCGATAAACAAAAGGTATGAAAATGCAAAAAATAACAAGTTTCAGCTTTGATAATTATATCAACGCCTATATCGTGAACACCCAGACATCCCGCTATGAAATACTGCCGACTCAAATTACAAAAGGCAATTTGCGCATAGGCCGGTATATTCATAAATTCATAGAGGGCAAGACCATTAAATTCAACATATACACGATTGCGGAACATAAAAAGATTATGGGGCAGCAGAAATAAATCTTATGCACTTTGACATACTGACTTTGTTTCCAGAAATGTTTCCCGGCACATTGGGTGGCGGGGTTGTGGGACGCGCTTTGGCAAATGGAATCTGGTCGTATAATGCTGTGAATATCCGCGACTTTGCGGACAATAATTACGGCAGCATTGACGACGCGGGATTCGGCGGCGGCCCGGGCCAGGTTATGATGCCGGAACCGATTGCAAAGGCGATAGAAAGCATAGGGCAAAAGGCACAGGGCAAAAGGCACAAGTTGATTTATTTTTCCCCCCGCGGAAAATTATTAAATCAAAAACTTGTTCGGGAATTTGCCCTTTGCCCTTTGCCTTTTGCCCTGATTTGCGGGCGGTACGAAGGAATTGATCAGCGCGTCATTGACGAATTTGATATAGAAGAAATTTCAATCGGCGACTATATTTTGTCGGGCGGAGAAATCGCCGCGCAGGTTTTTATTGACAGCTGCGTGCGTTTATTGGATAATGTTTTGAACGGCGGCGCGGAAGCGACCGCTAATGAAAGCTTGGAAATTGGCGGGCTGGAATGGCCGTTGTACACCCGCCCTTCGGTATGGCGCGGACAAAATGTCCCAGAAGTCCTGCTGTCCGGTCATCACGGCAACATAGAAAGATGGCGGAAAGAACAATCGGATGCAATAACGAAAGAGCGGCGTCCGGATTTATTAAAGGAAAAAATATGAGCAACATTATAAACAAAATTGAACAGAAAGAAATCGCGAAACTGGCGGGCGGCAAAACCGCGCCGAATTTCAAAGCCGGCGACACGGTCAAGGTCTATGTGAAAATCAAGGACGGCGAAAAGTTCCGTACCCAGGTTTTTGAAGGCATCGTAATCGGGCGCGACGGAAGCGGATCCGCGGCGGCATTCACCGTCCGCAAGGAATCTTATGGAATCGGCGTAGAGCGCAAGTTTCCGCTGTATTCGCCTATGATTGAAAAAATTGAGAAAGTCCGCATCGGAAAAGTCCGCCGCGCGAAGCTGTTCTTCCTGCGCGCTCTGTCCGGCAAGAAAGCCCGCATTGTGGAAGACTTGGCCGCGACCGCAGCTGAAAAAAACGCTAAATAAAATCGCCCTTGGCGATTTTATAAGTCAAAAGGCAAAAGGCACAGGGCAATGCGGCAACATAAAGTATTTTCATTAAAAAATAAACTTTGTGCGCTGATTGCCCTTTGCCTTTTTACTTTTGCCTTTTCTGCGCAAAGCGCTGAATTTGTAAATAAAAATACTGCCGTCGTGCGCGTTATGAACAAGGCGGCGGGCAAGGCTTTCACGGTCGCAGCCCCTGTCGGAACAACGACAGAGTATGAAAAATTATCCATAACGGTGCGCAGCTGCAAGCAGACGGCGCCGTTCGTGCCGGATTATTTTTTTATTTTCGCGGAAATTTCCAAAACGCTGGCGGGCAAAATTTTCCGCGGCTGGACCAGCCGCAACGACCCTGGGGACAATCCTTTGCAGGAC
>JAIRZE010000087.1 GCA_031267375.1 Rickettsiales bacterium
GATGAGTATGGGCCTCGTTCATTTCTATAAGCGTTTCACGTACCCCTGTCGCCATTGCGCGAACCGATTCGGAGAACGCGCCCGCCGCGGTTTTTGTGTTTTCCAAAGTAGTATTCGCGACGCCGGTCACGGTATTCAGTTCCGATACGATGCCGCTTGCGAATTCTTTTATTTCTCCGTGGAATCGGCCGGTCAGCCCGGACAGCTCTGTTGAAACATTGCGAACGGACGCTTCGGTCCCGGCGGCGGTTTCCATAGTCGTTTCTGCGGCTTCTATCAATTTTCTGACTTGCTTTTCAATGGCGGATTCGGAAAGGCGGATCTGCCCGCCGACAACATTCGCAGTGTTTGTCAGAATGTTCATCTGATTTGTCAGCAGTGTTTTGGATTGCTTTGTAAATGCGTCTAATTTTTCAATCTGATTGCCCAGCAATTTATCGTTTTCGGACATAGCGGCTTCATACCCGGCGGCTTCCTTTTTGACATTTGCAAAGCCGTCAGCGACGCTTGCGGACAGATCTATCAGCTTTTGCCGCATACTTTCAGACTCATCTGACATAGAATTCATCTGGGCGCTGTTTGATTCGCAATCAGATTGCAATTGATTATGAAGCGTTTTTCCGGATTCAATCCAGCCGTCAATTTGATTTTGCAGGACGCCTGTTTTTTCAAGCGCGTCTGTGGAAATATTATCAATTTGCCGCAATAACTCGTTGATACGATTTGTAAATCTTTCGCAAGACTTTTGCGCTTCGTCCCATTCGCCGCTGGCAACTATCTGGCGGAATCCGTCCGCGGTGTTTTCCAAGCGCTGGGTCATAATGTTGATTTTCTTTGCCGCTTCGTCCGCGGTTCCGACCAATGCCGCATTGCGGGCGCCAAGGTCGTTTTTAAGAGTTTCCGCCGCGGCGATCTGGGTCGCCAATGTTTCCTGCATCTCGCGGAAATTGCTTTCTATCTTTTCCATTTCGCCGGACAATACGGTTTGCAGCACGCGGGCAGCGTCCTGGATTTTGGCGCGTTCCGGGCGCGTCAGCAGCAGCAGCAGGGATTCCATAACCTTTTGCGATTTGCGCGATACTGAAAATAAAAATATCAGCGCCAGAATCAACAAGACGGCCAAAGCCGCGCCGCCAATAATCAGAATTTGATTTATCATTCCCGCTTCCTTGATTTAACAGATTATTTATACTATTATAAGCGTATAAAAATCAATAGAAAAAATGACAAGAAAACGCGAACTTTCGGCAGAGCAATCCACGGCGGCGAATCCGGCGGAAAATATCTGGGTCAGCGCGAATGCCGGGACCGGCAAAACCAGCGTCCTGGTTCAGCGCTTGCTGCGGATTTTATTCCGGACGCAAAATGCCGGCGCTGGGATATTGTGCCTGACCTATACCAATGCCGGCGCATCTGAAATGCGCAACCGCATTCTTGCGGCGCTGACGGAATGGGCGACTGCCAGTGATGAAGAGTTGCGTGATTTATTGACTGGCGTCGCGTATGAGCAAGAACCGACGGACACGGACCTGCGAAATGCGCGCGCTATTTTTTACAATTATATTGATCATCCGCAGATATTAAAAATAAAAACAATCCACGGATTTTGCGAAGAAATTTTGCGGCGCTTTCCGATAGAAGCTGGCGTGCCCCCGGCCTGGAATTTGACCAGCGACGCGAACCAGCGGCGCTTGCTGAAAGACGCCTTTCATCGTTTGATAAACAGGGGGGCAAATGCAGAGGCTGCGAACGCATTTTCGCATATCTTGGGCCGTATCTCGGAACACTCTTTTGACAGCCTGTTGGACGTTCTGACAGACCAGTACAAGCAGTTTTTCGGGGTGGAAAATTACTTTAATAAACGACAACAGTTCGTTGATACGACGAAACAATTTTTTGGACTTGATTTGGCGCCGCCGCCAGAGGTTTCGCGTGAAACCCTGAAAGATATAGTCGTAAATGTCAAAATAGAGCTGAATTCATCAAAAAAGCCGGCAGCATACCTGCAAAACATTATAATTTTGACGGAACAATACATTGATACGACTATTAATTTTGAAAAATATAAAACCGCCTATCTGAATGCCGATGGAAGCAAAAGTATCAATGTTTCAAAAAAGTGGTATTTGGCGGAAGAGCAGGATAGAATTTACGCCGCAGACCAAAGAAATTTGAACGAGCAAATTTTTGCAGACACGGTCGCATTGTTTGATTTGGGCTATGCGTTTTCGCAAACATATAAAGAGTTGAAATCCGAACGCGATCTTCTTGATTTTGACGACTTGATTTTATACACGAAAAAACTGTTTTCGGACCCTTTGTCTATGGGCTGGGTTTTGTCGCAATTGGATGTGTCGCTGAATCATATTCTGGTGGACGAAGCCCAAGATACATCGCCCGAACAATGGGCGATATTAAAGGCCCTGACGACCGATTTTTTCACCGACGGCGATACTGAATCCGACCTGCATTCTCTGTTTGTCGTGGGCGATGCAAAGCAATCCATTTACGGTTTTCAGGGCGCCGATCCGGAAGAGTTTGCAGCCAGCCGCGAAGAGATTTCCGCGCAGATAAAAAACAATCTGCGCGCGATCCGCGAAATCCCGCTGGCCCAAAGTTTCCGCAGCACGGCGCCGATTCTGAAAACAGTGGATTATGTCTTCAACAACATTGAAAACTTTGCGAACACCGATCACAAATGCTTTCGCGGTGATGCGCCCGGCCGCGTGGAAGTGCATCCTCTTTATGCGCCTGACAAGGCCGCCGGTGAAAAGTCCGCGGCCGCGCGTGCGGAATATATAAAAAAGGTGGCGGGACATATAGAGAATTTGGTTAAATTCGGCGCGAATCCCAGCGATATAATGGTGCTGGTCCAGCGGCGAAATCCGTTCGCCGCACCGCTGGTGAATGAAATTAAAAAGCGCGGAATTGCGGTCGCCGGCAGCGACAGGATTATTCTGCCGGAATTTCCGGCCGTCAGGGATTTGCTGAATCTGACGCGATTCTGCCTGGATAATACGGACGATTATTCGCTGGCGTGCGTGCTGAAATCTCCGATGTTTCGCTTTTCAGAAGATGATTTAATGGCGGTTTGCCGGGATCGCGGCGAACAAAATGTATTTAATGTGCTGGCCAGATCGCGCCCGGATATTCACGCGCAATTATTGGAAATTATTGAATGGTCGCGGGGCTTGGCGCCGTATTCGTTCTTTATGCGAGTGCTGAATACCGGCGATCGCCGGATGAAAATGATTGCGGCATTGGGCCAGCAGATAATTGATCCGCTGGAAGAATTTCTGACGATATGCCTTTCGTACGAGCGTACGCAGCCCGGAACTCTGCGGCATTTTATAAAGTGGTTCATAGAGGGCGGAAGCGAGATAAAGCGCGAATTATCGGATGCAGACGGCGTGCGCGTCGCGACTGTGCACGGCAGCAAGGGCTTGGAATCGCCGATAGTGTTTTTAATTGACACCGTGCGCACGCCGCGCGACAAGCCGGAAAAAATAATTTCCGTGCCCGGCGGCTGGATTTGGTCGCCAATAAAAAGCAATAGCGAACTCTTAAACAACGCATCGGAAGATGCGATGCGTGTAAAAATAGCTGAATATAACCGGCTGTTGTATGTGGCGATGACGCGCGCGCGCGACCAGCTTTATATTTACGGATTTAATATATCGGAAAACGCGCCGGAAATTTCCTGGCATTCGCAATTGACGCAAATTTTGCCGGCTATGCCGGGCATAAAAAAATACAATGGAACGCTGGTGGTTTCAAATGAATGAGTCAATGAAAGAATTTCTATCGCGGCGCAAAAAGTCAAAATTCGGTACGATTGCAGGTTCGGCAATGCATTCCCGTTTACAATTTATAGTTATTGATAAAAATATAGATAATCTGCCGATTATGCGCGGCGATACTGAATTAATAAAGTCCATAAATTCACATTCTGAATTGGTCAGATTTTTCGTATCGTCCGCACGCGTGGAAGTGCCGATTGCGGGAATAGTTGACGGAAAATTCGTCAGCCGCCGCATAGACAGGATGATAATTGACGACAAAGAAATTGAGTTCTTGGATTATAAAACCGACACTGATAAAAATGCGCGGCGCGGGCATTACGAATCGCAGATGCAGGGTTATAAAAAACTGCTTTGCGCGGCATATCCGGAACATAAAATCAGCGGCTATATTCTGTGGCTGCACGATTGGACTTTGGAACGAATTATTTAGCGACTAAGCCCGGTATAAGTTCCCCTCCTGTGGAGGGGTGCCCGCGTAGCGGGCGGGGTGCTCTCTTATTTCTTAATTAAATAAAAAAGAGACCACCCCGGCGCCTGCGGCGCCACCCCAGAGCAGGAGGGGAACTTATACCGAGCTTCCATATCACCAACATAATCAGTTGCAAAAGAACTTTTATAATTTATAATCAAAGGGATTCAGGAACTGCAATTGATAAAACTTTCTATCATCATACCGCAATACAATGAAAGCGAAATGGATATTTTTCCATTGCTCAGCAGCATTGACAATCAGCTGGGCGTTGATTGGAATGCAATAGAGGTTCTGATTGTAAACGATCGTTCAAAAGTCCGCCTGTCCAGGCGTTTTCTGAAACAGTTTCATAACTGCAAGCCGAAATATGCCCGGCTGAAAAAGAATGTCGGGCAGGGGCCTTGCCGCAATGCCGGAATGGATATGACGACCGGCGAATACATAATGTTCTGCGACGCGGATGACAGATTTAATATGGTTATCGCGCTGTGGAAATATTTGAAAGTAATAGACGCCGAGCATTCGGATCTGATTTATTCCAGCTATCTTGTGGAAGCGATTGATGAAAATGGCAATACCGGTTTTTGCACCTATAATTACAATAATTTGTTCACGGAATTTTCTATGGTGCACGGCAAGCTGTACAGGCGGAGATTTTTGGAACAAAACGATATAAGATTTCTTGATAAATTCCGCTGCCACGAAGATGTGTATTTCAATGGCTTGGCATTTAATTTGGCGGATAAAATAAACCTGATAGAATTGTGGCTGTATGTGTGGGTCAGGAATCTAAAATCTATAACAAGGTCCAACGGGGGCAAGGCCGCATTTTCAGAATACTCCACTTTTATTGATGCCAGTCTGGAATTATTGAAAGTATTGGCGGTTAAAAATCCGTCGTGCGTGCAGACGGTTGCCGCGGATATTTTATTGGACGCATATATTAATTTGAATAAAGTAATTTTCCGGTATCGCGGGAAAGACTTTATCGCGCCTGCTGAAAAAAAGTTGGGCAACTTGTGCAAGCAGTACGATCAATATCTGAATAAATTTATGGAAACAGAGCTTGCCGCAATGGCGGAACGCAAAGAAAAACTGCATACGGATTTGGTTCCCTTGCGCGAATCATTCACGGATTTTCTGAAACGAATTAAAAGCTTTGAAAAATAAAGCTCGGTCTAAATTCCCCTTCGCTGGCGAAGGGGTGGCCACGGAGTGGTCGGGGTAGTGGTTAATAAAAGTAATTTGTATTTTTATTTCCACTACCCCGTCAGCCTTCGGCTGCCACCCCTTCGCCAGCGAAGGGGAATTCGCACCGAGTTTTTACCTCCGGATAATTACATTTTTCAATTATAATCAATCCTCGGTCAGCGCTTTCAAATTGTCCTTGATTTTTTTTATATGCTGCTCAAAGAAAATAATAAGCGGCATCAGCTCTGCAAACTCTTGGCGAAATCTTTCCTTGAATATTGCCTGGTTTTCCGGATGATTTTCCAATCTTTTGAAATTCCAGCTGTACATAGCATATTTTTCCCGTATATATATCGGGCGTGCTTCCGCGGCCAATTGCGGGCGCTGGGCCAGCCACCTGTCAATCTCGGCATATTCGTCGCACATACAAAATATTTTTCCCGTGCTGGCGACAGAGTTGGTTCCGGAATTAATGCGGTAATGAACCACAGGATGCAAGGTCATATACATACGCGTCGCCGATGCCAAAGCCTTGAAATTAAAGCTATTGTCCTGATAGCTGGCGCCCGGACTTTCCAAGCATCTTATATCGTTGTCCCGGATAAAATCGCGCCTGTAAATCGCGGACCATATCGTTTTTTCTTTATAAAATATTTCTGGATTGTCCAGCGGCCTGATTACTTTGTACGCGTCTTTTTCAGGAAGCAGCACTATGTTCACATCGGTTCCGGTGCGATCGTCGTGATGCACCATACTGCCCTTTACTATTTCCGCATTGTGCCGGATCGCCAGTTCATATAATTCTTCGTACATATCAGGCTCTATAAAATCATCAGATTCAACGATGCCGATAAAGTCGCCAGTCGCCGCGTCTATGCCGCGGTTCACGGCCTTGCCGTATCCATAATTAGGCCCGTCCAACACGCGGATCCGCGCGTCCAGCGCGGCGTATGCGGAAATTATGCTCAGGCATCCGTCCGTGCTGCCGTCGTTTACTATTATGATTTCAATATCGTGCAAAGTCTGATTCACAATGCTGTCCAGGCATTTTCGCAAATATTTTTCAACATTATAAACGGGAACGATAACTGATACTTTCGGCATTTCATCTTCCTTTGATTTCTTCAAACACGGACATAGCGCGGGCGCACGCGTCATCCATATCGTAATATTTATAATCGCCAAGCCGCCCCAGAAACCAAGTGTTCGGATAATCCTGCGCCAGCTTTACATACTGTGCGTAAAGCCGCAGATTTTCTTCGTTTTCTATCGGGTACATACGCTGGTTCCGGCCGCGCAGAAAAGGACCGGGATATTCATAAGAAATTATTGTGTAGTTTGATTTGTCGTTCAGAAATTGCTTGTATTCTGTGATTCTTGTAAAAGAATAATCGCAAGGATAATTCACGCAGGCCGCAGGCTGGAATTGCGGGCGCTGCAATTTTGCGAATTCAATTCGCTCGCTGCGATATGGCAGAATGCCAAGCCGGCAGTCAAAAAATTCATCTATGCTGCCCGTCCAAAACAGCCGCCCGTATTTCATATCTTTGTTGAATTTGGTATTCAAGAAAACTTTTATATTCTTGTGATTCAAAATATTGGAAATCATATCGGTATAACCCGCCGCCGGAATTCCCTGATATGTATCCAAGAAATATCTGGCGTCGCGACTTATTCTGACAGGCACGCGATCTAATACAACAGGATTTATTTCCGCTGCGGAAATTCCCCATTGCTTTGCGGTGTATCCGCTGAAAACTTTTTCATAAATGTATTCGGCAAGATCTGCCAAATCTTTATCGCCGGCGCCGCGCAATTTCGCAACGGATATGTTTGCATTTAATCCGAATGTTTTTATCAAGCGCGCTTCCAGCTTGTCTGCATCAGGAAGCAGCATTTGCAGAGAATTCAGATTAAAAGGAATCGGCGCCAGCCGGCCGTCTATCTGCCCCAGGACTTTGTGCTGATACAGATGCCATTTTGTAAAGCGCGATAAAAAATTCCAAACCGGCGCGTTGTCGGTGTGAAAAATATGCGGTCCGTATTTCTGGACCAGAATTTTTGAATCCGCATCGCGATAATCAAAGCAGTTGCCGCCGATATGGTTTCGCGAGTCAATAACGAAAACCTGCTGATTTAATTCTTCGGCGATTTTTCGCGCCAATACGGCGCCGGAAATTCCGCAGCCAACCACCAGATTTGCAGGCAGATTGGTACACTTTATACCACCGTTTAATGTGTACCACTAAATGGAAAGAAATGTCGCATAAATCAGGGATTTTTGAAAGCAGAAACTGGTA
>JAIRZE010000008.1 GCA_031267375.1 Rickettsiales bacterium
AATAATTTTCTTTAGCCCTGTTGCGGACCTAGCCACCCCACGCGACAAGTCGCGCGGGGACCCCGGCGTCCGCAATGACAAGCCCAAAGGGCTTGTCAAAAAACATTCATCTCATCAAATGATAATTCGCGCGGATTATCTGGCTTTCCCTTTCCGAAGATCGGATGCTTTAAGGAACACAACCACTTCTTTGATATTCGGAATTGAATCGAAAACGATATTGTCTCTCGTAAAACGAGTATTAATAATATCATTCGCCATAAAATCATATCCCTTCATTTGCAAGAATCCCCAGTTGTCATCATCAAGCGCCAAAGCTATGTGCTTGTTCAGAATATGAACCATGGAAAATTCTCTATCCCCAACCAATCCGAACATGGAACTTAAGTACTTAAGGTCGTGGTCGTTCAAAATAACCAAACCATCTTCGGACAGATATTCTGGCGATTCCGAAAGCTTGATATAGATGTCTTTTTGCGCGCCGAACGGAGAATAAAAAACAGATATTGATCCGGATTCATTACGCTGCTGAGAATCAAACCAATCTTTTTTCAATTTTTCATATCCGTTCCCGTTTTCCACATCAGAAATGTCTTTGATGTTCATTTTATAAGAAAGTTCTCTATAACCTGTCCAATAGCCCTTTGGTCCAAATTTCGGATCTTTTTGAACTTTGACAAAGTCGCTTGTGCCATCAAAAGACGGGGTGGTTACCAGCGACAGCGATTGATCATCTGTGTATCCCATTGTAATGTCTGTTTCTGGCGCTTCCGGTATCACAAGGGTATTTACCTGCAAAGAATCGAATAAGGCTAATCCGCGCGCATCGATCGCTTCGCCGCTTTGCTGCAGCGTGTCCGGCAATACATAATTCAAATCGGCGCGGCTGTTCAGACCGTAATTCCGCCTATCGGAACGCACCCGGATTCCATATTTGTTGCCGATAAGTTTGTCCGCACCCTTGCGCGATGGAACATAAAACCAATTGCGCTTCGCATCTGTCGATGCGCGCAAATTAGATTTGGCAGGCATACCGGCGCGCATTTCCGGTTCGACCGAATTGAATTTCAGCAAAATTCCGCCGTCAATCACGACCAGCTCTTCGCCGGCTTCTAAAATGCCGATGCCGTTTTTCTTGATATTGTCGCTGGATAGCTTTTCTAATTGGTATGCGATAGAATCATTTATAGGCATATCATTTTCTATTGCCAAGACAACGGTATTTCCGGCGTCCGCCGCCGCGCTGAGTTCGTCAATGTTGTTCAGAATGTCATTTACGCTATTAACATTGACCGTTTGGTTGCTGTTGTTATAGCATCTCAGCGGGACAGAGCTTTTATTATCCGGGTCATTCTTAAACTGCTGTTCTTCGTTCTTCGGGACCAAAAATGTGGTATCCGCCGCATTGGTAATCTTGACGCCCATGGCTTCTTTTTCCGCCATGGTAAGCGCCACATTGCTTGCCGCCGGACAAATCAGCAGGCCGGCGCCATTGTTGACTATGGCTATATTTGAATTTTTCAGAGTATTCAATTGCTCCAGATCGTCAAAGTTGCTGCGAAGCACCGGCAGCGCGCCGTCTTTTGCGACGCAATAAACGGCCCCGTTTTTCTTTTTGGATTGAATAAAAGCGTGCAAATCCGCCGTGTTGGCAATATTGACCGCGATTGAATCAGTATTGATGATCGGCGGTTCCGGTTGATCCGGCACGATATCATGTTCTTCGCACGAATTAAGCAATATCGACGAAAACGCAATCCCGGCTATAATAGACAGGTTTTTCCAGGTTGCCAAAAGTTTTTTTAAGTTGTTTGTCATTTCTGACTCCTTTTTTTGGTTATTTTCCTTCCCAGCCTTTCTTTGTTAATATGTGTAATAGCATGCGTTTGCGAATTTAAATGTTCCGGTATTATCAGCGGCATCTGTTATTGTTCTATCATTTGTGATCTTGCAATGGTTTTGATTTAAGGTATAAAAGTTAAATTCCGATATAGAACTGATAACGGCCCCGGCCGGCCCGGGCGTTGGGGTAATCGACCATCCGGATGGAACAAAGGGATTGGTGCTTGCAGGGGTGGATGCACAGGCGACACAGGTGCCGTCATAATAACCATATCCTCCATCACAATAATGGTTGGCATCTCTTTCTATAGCATTACAGCCCGCATCCGGTCCAGAATAGGTAAGCTCTGCATTGACAATACAGCCGCCAGGATAATTAATAAATCTCTTGGCTCTTACACGTATTATATCGTTGCCTAAATTATGAATATAAGTGTCAATGGTCATTTTCCAGCCGTTCATGCCGCAATACAAATAAAATCCGCCTCCAACGACAGATGAAAACCTCGGACTGATGGCAGCAACTAATCCCTGACTAATGAAATTAGTCGTAGAAGCCCCTGTAATGCCGAAACTATTTCCAACATCATTGGTGCCTGGGTCTGGTATACCGGGATGGTATTCAGCAACTGCCGCAAACTTATATGTGTCAATTCCAACGCACCCAGTTGATTCTTCACATCGAAATGCAGCCAATGGCGTACCAGGCGGCAAAACAAGACCGTTTGCTCCACTCCCCCCGCTTCCCCCACTGCCACTCTCACCTCCACCGCTCCCAGTAGCCGCATATGCTATATATATACAGTCAATTTTGCCACTTGACATCTCTGCATAAAAAGACTCATTAGGACCCAATATAACCTGGGTCGGCCATCCGCTAGTCAGTGTATTAAAGGAATAAGCATTTGCACTGTTTAAAGAAAATATTTTAGAAATAAACACGATTCCGGCCAGCAAATGCGCGGCAATTCGTTTGAAATACGATTCCAAATAGAATTTATTTAGTTTTTTAGTCATTTCCTATTCTCTCTTTCCTTGTTTTTTTTATACAGATTCCCTGTTTTGTTATATTGCTACCCCTTGTCCTGGGTCTGCCGATCATCTTGTTTCTGATTGTTATTTCTATCTTTTTTGAATCTTTTTCAAATTTCCATTATGTTCACTGGTTTGATAATTCTTGTCATGGTTTCTTTACTTTGCTATCTTCTAAGAATCTAGTCTGCCGGGTTCCCCATCTGGCGAAAAAGGCGTATAATATACATTATGTAAACTTTAGAGTTAAAAAGTGGCGGACTTCCGAGGGGGTGAGTTTTGAGTGAAGAGTTGAGAGTGGAGAGTTATTCCCCTTCGCCTGCGAAGGG
>JAIRZE010000011.1 GCA_031267375.1 Rickettsiales bacterium
GCAGCGGGAACGCCGGAATCCAGGTAATATTTAAAGACCTGGATTCCGTTGTCATTTGCTTGCGCAAACGCAACGGAATGACGCAGCTGTTTTTTATTAAAAGCAGGTGTTTTGCGGAATAGAGCGTTAGATATTACCCCATAATATATAACTTATGATTATCGTTCGTTTGCAGGAATTGGCAATTGACGGTTTATATCTTGTAACAGTTCGGGAAGCTGGGTCGGTTCTGGTTCCGCCTGTTTTTGACTGGCGGCATGTTTGGAAAAGGCAAGCCAAACGTCTTTCATATTCATTTCTCTCTCCTTGGCATAGGATTTATGAAATGATAATCGTTAAAACGGATAAATTCAAAAGGAAGCAATTCATAGGAACAAGTCCCGACCCCGATCATTCTCTTTGCATTTGTAAAAGCTTTAGCGCGATTTCCGCGGATATATCTTTGTCGTGGCTAAAAATATCTAATTCGGAATTATCCTGTATTCCATTTTTATTCCTGAAATCTTCTGCATGTTTATCTATGGTCGTGCCGTATGCCCCGACAAACTCTGCAAAATTCTTTTTTACATCGCGCAGTTCGATGAATTTCTGAACGGTGCCGAATATCTTTGCGATTGCTTCCGGGGGCGCGATGTCCAAAATGCAGAAATTCCCGAAATTATAATATACTTCATACAGGTCTTTATCAAAGCAGCGCATTGGTTCATTATCCGGCGGCGTATCAAGATTCAAATATTGGCGATAGACGGAAACTATCTTGAACTGGGTAATTTTTGGAATATTCACAGAATACTGGTTGATATCGCTCATAAAATTTTCTATGGCCAGTTTTATGATTACATCGATCTCTTCACCGGATGGAATCTCGGCCAGCTCTTCTTTATGCTTTTTCAGATACTGAAAGTATTCGTGAAAACAAGACATTCTTTTTATTGTGCGAAATCCGGATTCGGAAACCCCTCTCATGGCTTGTTTTATATCGCCGGTCTTTATAAAGATGTCGCGTCGGAAAAGCATCTCTGCCATCGGCGCGGAAAGCTCGTCATGAATCGGAAACTGGCAGATTTGCCGGACTGTCTTGCCGCAAAGGGATATATTGCGCTTGTTTCCAAAGTGTTTTAATTCGTGAATAAATAGACCAATCGCACCGTTATTGTATTCGCCAACGGCTTCGTTCAGCTTGGCGCGGGCGCCGATGGCATCTTCGCGGCTTCCTTTGCCATGATAATTCCCAATGGCCGACCCCTTTATCTGTAAAAGGTTGATTGTGATTTTATCTCTGGCCGGATTGAAATATGCCGGGATGAAAGGGTTATTGGGATCGTCAAGCTTTTCATAGAATTCGTCCAAGGAATTTACATATACGGTGTCGATTTGTACGTTTGGAATATGTGCAACCCTGGCGACGAATTCTGCAACAGACGGCATTTTATCAAATTCAAAATTTGCAAATAAATCATCGATATTGCTGTTTTGATGTGGTGAAGAATCATCCGGATCTTTTGAAAATATACTCTGCGATCTGCTTTTGGCCTTTGGATGTGGCGGGTTTGCGGGTTGACCGATCTTGGGAACTTCCAACACCAAAGGTTCCACTGTGAACGGCTTTATCGGCGCGTGTTTTAATAATTCCAATTTTGGCGGAATCTTTCTGCCGATTGAATCATTGCTATTTTGTATGAGATTCTGCGCGCCGGCCCTTCCCATGCCGATAAAAGCGCTAACCGCCAACGCCCAGATATAAAAATTAGCTCTAGCCGACATCATTGATCAATCTTGCACGCAAACAACCTGGCTTGTAGAGCATTCTGCGCCGGAGCAAGTTGTTGTGAAACTACCGGATGAATCCAAACCGTTTTCGCTATAATTAAATGCATTACAAGCATTTGCACATTTGGTAGGACCACTTCCAATAGCAGCAAAGCAAATTACTCCGCCTTCTGGCTGAACATTGCATCTAAATCCTGTAGCTGGTGTGACTACACAAACACAACTGGTTCCATCTTTTACTAAAACTCCTGTATTGTCGTTACATCTTCCCCCACAACTACTGTGTGAACCATAGGCGGAACAACAAGGATCTGTGGGATCATTAGAGCACATCATACACGCGAAAGAACTGGTTGTAAGAAACAACGAAACAAACAATAGGCACAAGATAGAACTCAATACTTTGAAACGAGTTACATAGCTTAAAGTCTTCATTTTTTCACCTTTGGATTTCTGTTTTCCTGTCAGCGAATTTCGGAATTGGCCTCATCGTCGGATTCTGTCCTCACATTGTCCGGCATTTGGATCCGATTGCCGATGGGGGTTGCGGTTTTGGTTCGACAGCTGTTTTATAACTAAAATTTGCTTTTCTTCTTGTTCATTTTGTAAATCAGAACATTGTCTATTGCTTCAATATCCTCGATCTGCTACTGTTTTAAATACCTAAACTGTCCCACTGTCCCCGCATGCCAAAAGGCGTATAATATACATTATGTAAACTTTAGAGTTAAAAAGTGGCGGACTTCCGCGGATAAAAAAAAGCGGCATCTGTGCCGCTCGTCAAAAAAATAGACGCAAAAAATCGTCTCTTAAAACAACATTGAAAATCTTTTAAAGTCATATAAAAAAACTGCAAAAAATATTGGTTCAACCGCATTAAAAATAGGTTCTATATAAAATTTTATTTCAGAACTATTAATATTGGATTGATTTATACAAATTAAACAAGTATTATTAGAAAATAATCCTGTAATTAAACCAAAGGAGAGAGAGAATGATCTTTAAAGATAGCGGACACTGTTCGCCTTGCGGTTCGTCCCCGTCAAATATCAATCATGCCGATTACATGGAAATTCAATTAATAATCAACCGTGCTCATTTTTCCCAGCATGATAATAGCGTACATAGATTGGCGCATAAAATTGCAGAAAACCCCAAATATAAGCTTTTGATAGAATTATACAGAATTCATAATGCTGTTTAATTTTTGGCTCAAGTATCAAGAATGTATCTTTTTTTGCTCTTATTCCAGAGACCGTCATTCCGGCGGCCCGCAAAGCGGGAACGCCGGAATCCAGGTTAATGTCTGATTTACTTGGGTTTCATTCGCTGCGCTGCGCGTATCCTCGTAAAGGCAACAAGTTGCCAACTCGGATTTCGGTCGCTTCGCGCAACGGAATGACGGCCAAAGAGGAACATTTATGGCTCAATACCCTGAGTGAAGGATCATATTACAAAATCTTTCCCTTCAAGATAATGTGAGCAATCTGTCCAAGGGAGGGAATACGCGCTTTGGAAAATTTTTATCCATGACAGTTTCGAATTCTCGCATGCGGTCCGGGGATTCGTAAAACTTCTTATCCGTGCCAGAAAGACCGCCAGATGCATCTGCAAAAGCGGATGGGTGAAATGATACCTCAACAGAATCGTATCCGCACGGCACCCTGATTTTTTTTACATTTCGGCCGAACATTTTGCCGGAATACATCAATCCGTAAAAATAAGTGTTTGCGCGCGCAGCGCGTCCGCACATCCATCTTAATACTGTTAAAATCGGCCATTTCATATATGCGCCGATTTTTATCCAATCCAGGCTTGGGCAGGCCCAAAATACTGTAAAACAGTTTTCATTCATCACGCGCACGCGTGGAATTTTATACTCGTCGGCAAGTTTCTTAAATACTGAAAACACCGCTGGAATCATATGCACATGACGATGCGAATCCAGATGCGAAAGTCGTTTTATGCCAAGCTGCGCGCATTCTGTGATTTGTTTGCGAAGTTCTTGTTCAATATTTTTTTTGAATTTCTTCGTTGAAAAAAAAGAAGTCAGCAGCATTTTTATAAAGCCACTGTCAAAATCCGCATGCAGTCCGATCAATAGTTTTGGATTCTGTTTCGCTATTTTAACGGCATCCGCCGCGCGCGCGCCGAACGGCATAAGCGAGGCGCTGTTCAGACAACCGGATTTATGCGCAGCCTCAACCGCGGCATTCAGCCCGTCATTTATTCCAAAATCGTCCGCGTTGATTATTATTCGTGTTCGTGGTTCGTGTTCGTAGTTCGTATTCATTGGCTCAACTTTTTTATAAGTCCGGATAACATTTGTCCTATACGGTCTAATGTCTCTGACAAGTATTTATAATCACCATCATTTATAAACCCAAGATCCTTTGAAATTTCTATTTGATACGCTAATTCTGAAGCCGAACCTCTAGCAATCCCAACAAAGTGCTTATACTCGCCAGTTGTTCCACGCGACCCACCTTCTGCCAGATTAGAATTTATAGAGATTGCCGCACGCTGCATTTGCGAGACCAAATTAAAAGTTTCATTCTTTGGAAAAGATGCAACAATTTTATATAAGCGAATTGTCATTTCAAATGTCAGCTTATAAACATCTAATTCTTTCACAGATTGCATATAAAATTCCTCTTTCGAACCACGAACACGAACAACGAATCACGTTTTTTCAAAATATTCTGCAAAATACAGCGGGCGTTTTTTTGCTTCTATGTGAATCTTGCCGATATACATGCCAAGTATCGCGATAACAAACAAAATCACCGCGCCTGTAAATGTTATTGCCGACACAATCGTTGCATATCCCGGTGCAGGATGGCCTAAGAAAAACCGTTCTATGATAACATAAACCCCAAGGGTCACAGACAGCGCGCCCATGATAAACGCAAACCACATCGCCAACTGCAACGGCCGTATAGAAAATTGAAACACACTGTTCAGCGCCAGCTTTGCAGATTTTATAAAATTATACTTCGATTCACCGGCTGTTCTTGCCGGCGCATCAAATTCTATGAACTTTAATTTGTTCACATCCGCAATCAGCGACAGAGTCCCGCGAAACATGGCGTCCTGTTCTTGAAATTTTTTCAAGAATTCAATGTACTCGCGGTCTATCAGACGAAAATCCGGCG